>JADJYF010000013.1 GCA_016719885.1 Pseudomonadota bacterium
CGCCGAGTGCGCCACGCTGGGCGCGGGCGAGCTGCGTCGTCTCGTCGACATCGCCGCGCTGCTCGAACTGGCCTATGCGCTGCGCGGATTGCGCCAGCATCGCCGCGCCACGCCGCTGTTGTTGCCGCGCGATGCGTTGCGCGCGGCGGGTCTCGGCGACGACGCGGTGCGCGGCGCGCTCGATTCTCGGCCTTTGGTCGCGATGCTGGCGCCGTGGGCGGCGTGGCTGCGCACGCAATTGCTGGCGCACGGCGCCGCGCTGCCGCGCGCGCTGCGCCGTCGGCAGCGGCTGCTGCTGACGCTGGCGGCCTGCGCCGGCGAAGCGCTCGCGCTCACCGAGGCCGATGGCTGTCGCGTGCTGGAACAACGCGTCGACCTGCTGCCGCCGCGCAAGCTGTGGTTGGCATGGCGCATCGCCCATTGGGGCTGAGCGCGGCGCGTCTCATTGCCCATCGAGCGTCGCCGACTGCGCGCGGCGCACCCGCACCCGCAGCCGACGAAAGGCATCGGCCTCGACCATGTCGGGCAGCAGCACGACTTGTCGCGGAACGCCGTCGGCGCAGGCGAACACCAGGGTTGTGAACAGCGGCGACACCCAGGGCGCGCCGGCCAGGCGCGCGTCGAGTGCGCGACCGTCGCAAAATACGACACGCCACTGCTGGCGGGCATCGACTTCGACACGCGTGATTACGGTCTTGCGCGCCAGCGCGAGACTCCACGGCAGGTGCGCGAGCAGGGCCGCCAGCAGCACGTTGCGCTGCCATGAGGCGGGATAGGCCCACACCAGCAGCACGCACACCAGGCCATGCACGGCCAGCAACGCGCGCCGCAGCCAACGCGAGGGGCGAAGCTCGAGCACCACCGGTCCATGGAATCCATTCATCCTGCGGCCAAGCATAGGACGCCCGGCCTCGGCTTGAAATTAGGCGGTCATAAAAACATACTAGGCCGGCTCCGCCAGGAGCATTCCACTCAATCGACACCAGGCATCATGGCCACTGACGACGCCACCACTCCGCCGGCCGCGCCGCCCGCTGCGCAACCGGGCGACAAGGAGCCCGCCACACCGCCGGCCACCGACAGGCCGCGCGAATACGGTGGCCCCGCCGGCCTGGAACCGACCCGCTACGGTGATTGGGAACGCAAGGGACGATGCGTCGATTTTTGACTATCCGCTCGACGCCCAGGCGCGTCGGGCAACGCCGCAAACCAGCAAAGTGAAAAGAGCCATGGCCGCCAACCCACTATCACCGCATTTGCAAATCTACCGCCCGCAGCTGACCTCGGGCATGTCGATCATGCATCGCATCACCGGCATTGCGCTGTCGGCCGGCACGCTGGTGCTGCTGTATTGGCTGGTGGCCGCCGCGCAGGGCATGGAGAGCTACGAGGCGGCGCAGCGCTGCATCGGTTCGCTGCCCATGCAGCTGGTGATGGTCGGCTGGACCTTCGCTTTCTTCTACCACCTGTGTAACGGCGTGCGTCACCTGTTGTGGGACGTGGGTTGGGGTTTCGACATCCCCACCGCCTACAAGACCGGTTATATCGCGATTGGCGCGGCGGTGGTGTTGACGGTCCTGACCTGGGCCTGCGTCATCGCCCAAGGAGGCGCGGCATGAAACTCCGAACCGATCTGTCCCGCGTGCTGGGCCTGGGCTCGGCGCGCTCCGGCGCCCACCACTGGCTGCATCAACGCCTGTCGGCCATCGCCATCATCCCTCTCAGCCTGTGGTTCGTGACCGCCCTGCTCGGTCACATGAACGATGACGTCGTCGACCTGACCAACTGGATCCGTTCGCCGTTCGTGACCGTACTCCTGGTGGGACTCATCGCCGCGATGTTCTATCACGCCAAGCTCGGCCTGCAGGTGGTGATCGAAGACTACTTTCATTCCGATCTCGCCAAGGTGGTGCTGCTGATCGCGATGAAACTCGCTTGCGCCTTTGGTGCGCTGCTCGGCATCGTCTCGGTGCTCAAGATCTCTTTCGGAATGACCTGACGGAACACCCCATGCCTGCTGCATACCAACTCATCGAACACAAATACGACGTGGTCGTGGTCGGCGCCGGCGGCGCGGGCCTGCGCGCGACCTTCGGCATGGCCGAAGCCGGTCTCGCCACTGCCTGCCTGACCAAGGTCTTTCCGACCCGCAGCCACACGGTCGCCGCGCAGGGCGGCATGAGCGCGGCGCTCGGCAACATGGGGCCGGACGACTGGCGCTGGCACATGTACGACACCATCAAGGGCTCCGACTGGCTCGGTGACCAGGATGCCATCGAGTACATGTGCCGCGAAGCGATTCCGGCCGTCATCGAACTCGAACACTACGGCGTGCCGTTCTCGCGCACCGAAGCGGGCAAGATCTACCAGCGGCCGTTCGGCGGCATGACCACCAACTTCGGCGAAGGCATCGCGCAGCGCACCTGCGCGGCGGCCGACCGCACCGGTCACGCCATCCTGCACACGCTCTACCAGCAGTCCCTGAAGCACAAGGCCGAATTCCTCATCGAGTACTTCGCCATCGACCTGGTGATGGACAACGAAGGCGTGTGCCGCGGCGTGCTGGCCTGGGATCTGGCCGACGGCAGCCTGCACCTGTTCCGCGCCCACCAGGTGGTGCTGGCGACCGGCGGCTACGGGCGCAGCTATTTCTCGTGCACCTCGGCCCACACCTGCACCGGCGACGGCAACGGCATGGTGCTGCGCGCCGGCCTGCCGCTGCAGGACATGGAATTCACGCAGTTCCATCCGACCGGCATCTACGGCGCCGGTTGCCTCATCACCGAAGGCGTGCGCGGCGAAGGCGGCTACCTCACCAACTCCAAGGGTGAGCGCTTCATGGAGCGCTACGCGCCCAACGCCAAGGATCTCGCCTCGCGCGACGTGGTATCACGCTCGATGACCATCGAGATCCGCGAAGGTCGCGGTGTTGGTGACCAGGCCGATCACATCCACCTGCATCTCGAGCATCTGGGCGCCGACGTCATCAACTCGCGCCTGCCGGGCATCGCCGAATCGGCCGAGATCTTCGCCGGCGTCGACGTGACCCGCGAGCCCATCCCGGTGCTGCCGACCGTGCACTACAACATGGGCGGCATCCCGACCAACATCCACGGCGAAGTGGTCAACATCAAGAACGGCAACCCCGACGCGGTGGTGCCCGGCCTGATGTCCATCGGCGAAGCGGCCTGCGTGTCGGTGCATGGCGCCAACCGCCTCGGTTCCAACTCGCTGCTCGATCTCGTGGTGTTCGGTCGCGCCGCCGCCAAGCGCTGCGCCGCCACCATCAAGCCCGGCATGAGCCATGCGCCGTTGCCCAAGGACGCCACCGACGGCCTGCTCTCGCATTTCGATGCGCTGCGCCACGCCAACGGCAGCGAGTCGACCGCCAAGCTGCGTCTCGACATGCAGCGCACCATGCAGAACTACGCGGCGGTGTTCCGCACCGGCGACGTGCTGAACGAAGGCATCGTCAAGCTCAAGGAGACCTTCGAAGGCTTCAAGCACGTGAAGGTGTCCGACCGTTCCATGAAGTGGAACACCGACCTGGTCGAAACCCTGGAACTCGAGAACCTGCTCGGCTGCGCGATGGTGTCCATTGCCGCCGCCGCCAATCGCACCGAGAGCCGCGGCGCCCATGCGCGCGAGGACTACCCGGACCGCGATGACGAGAACTGGCAGAAGCACACCCTGACGACGCTCACCGACACGGGCGAAGTCGTCTTCGATTACCGCCCGGTGCACATGTACACGTTGACCGACGAGGTCGACGTGGTGCCGCCGAAGAAACGTACTTACTGAGCACGGATACCGTCATGGCTGAGTTCAAGCTGCCCGCCAATTCCCGCGTCACCGAGGGCAAGACCTACGGCAATGTCAGCGGCGCCAAGCGCGCCAAGACCTTCCAGATCTACCGCTGGGATCCGGATACGGGCGAGAACCCGCGCACCGACACCTATGTCATCGACCTCGACAAGTGCGGGCCGATGGTGCTGGACGCGATCCTCTACATCAAGAATGAAATCGACCCGACCCTGACCTTCCGCCGCTCGTGCCGCGAAGGTATCTGCGGTTCGTGCGCGATGAATATCGACGGCACCAACACCCTGGCCTGCACCAAGGCCACCTCGGCGGTCAACGGCACGGTCAAGATCTATCCCTTGCCGCACATGCCGGTGCTGAAGGACCTGGTGCCCGATCTCAGCCACTTCTACGCGCAGTACGCCTCCATCAAGCCGTGGCTGCAGAGCAAGTCGCCGGCGCCGCCGGACAAGGAGCGCCTGCAGTCGGTGGAAGACCGCGAAAAGCTCGATGGTCTTTACGAATGCATCCTGTGCGCGTGCTGCTCGACCAGCTGCCCGAGCTACTGGTGGAACGGCGAACGCTACCTCGGCCCGGCCGTGCTGCTGCAGGCCTATCGCTGGCTGGCGGACAGCCGCGACGAAGCCACCGGCGAACGTCTCGACGAACTCGAGGATCCGTTCCGTCTCTATCGCTGCCACACCATCATGAACTGCGCGAAGACCTGCCCCAAGGGTTTGAACCCGGCCAAGGCGATCTCGGAGATCAAGAAGATGATGGTACAGCGCACGCTGTAAGCGGCGCGGTGGACCCGACCCATCAAAGCAAGCTGCGCTGGCGTTGCCGGCGCGGCATGCGCGAACTGGATCTCCTGCTCGCCGGTCATCTCGACCGCCACGCCGACACGCTCGCCGGCCACCCTCTCGAAGTCTTCGAACGCCTGCTGGAAGCGACCGACATGGATCTCTACGCGTGGTTCACCGGCCGCGAGATCTCGGACGACGCCGAGCTCGCCGCGCTGGTCGCGACCATCGTGTACGAAGCGCCGCCCGGGCGCAGCGGCCCGCGCCCGTGAGCGGCGTCAATCCTTTTCTCGCGGCGAACCCGACCGATGACGGCGCCGCGCTGGTGACGGCACCGTGCAAATCGGCGCGCAGCGCGCTCGCGGTCGTGCATGTCAGCGGAGACGAGGCGCACGAGTTCCTGCACGGCCAGTTCAGCGCCGACCTGCGCGCGCTCAGCGCCGGTGATACGCGCGTGACGGCATGGCTGAGCCCCAAGGGACGCGTGCTGTTCATGCCGCGCGTGGTGCGCGGCGCCGGCCACGACTTCCTGCTCGTGCTGCCCGCCGCCCAGTGCGCGGCGTTCTGCAAGCGCCTCAGGATGTTCGTGCTGCGCGCCAAGGTCGTGATCGAGGAATGCACGGCCAGCCACGGCGTGCTGGTCATCGATGCGGCGCCGGGCCACGCACCGCCCATGCCATCGCTCGCCGACGGCGTGGTGGCGGCGCGCGACGGCGAACGCCTGTGGCTGCTCGGTCCGCGTCCCGCCCTCGCCACGCTGTGGGACGCCCTGGCGCTGCCCGCGCAGAACGCCGCCGGCGCGTGCCTCGCCGACATCGCGCGCGGCGACATCACGCTCGACGCCACGCTCAGCGACGAATTCCTGCCGCAGGAGCTCGATCTTGATGTGCGCGAGGGCGTGAGCTTCAACAAGGGCTGCTACCCCGGCCAGGAGATCGTGGCGCGGGTGAAGTTTCGCGGCGCGGTCAAACGCCGCGTGCAACGCCTGGCACTGACCGCCGGCGCAATGCCGGCCGTCGGCACGCGACTGCTGGGCGACGACGACGCGCATCACGGCACGGTGCTCGTGAGCGCCGCGCGTGAGCCCGGGCACGGCGAGTTGCTGGCGGTCGTCGATGTCGACAGCGGCCCGCTGCGCGTCGCCGCGATGCCCAGCATCACGGTCACGCCCTTGCCCCTGCCCTACGCCGTGCCCGGTGCCTGACACGCGCCACGGCCGTGTCGTGCCGGCACGCGGTTTCAAACCCGCGCGCTGGTTGCCCGGCCCGCATCTGCCGACGCTGTGGGCAGCGCTATGCCGCCCGGTGCAGGCGCCAGCCCTCAACCACGAAAGGCTGGAACTCGCCGACGGCGACTTCCTCGATCTCGCCTTCACACCCGACAACGGCGGTCCGCTGGTGCTGCTGTTGCACGGCCTCGAAGGCAGCCATCGCTCACCCTATGCGCGCGCCATGCTGGCCGCGCTGCACGCCGCCGGTTATCGCGGCGTGTTGATGCATTTTCGCGGCTGCAGCGGCGAGCCCAATCGCCTGCCGCGCAGCTATCACTCCGGCGATACCGGCGATGCGGCGAGCGTGGTCGCACATCTCCGGACGCGCCATGGCGCGCCGCCGTTTGCCGCCATCGGCTATTCGCTGGGCGGCAACGTGCTGTTGAAATGGCTGGGCGAATGCGGCGCCGACGCGCCGTTCACGACCGCGGTGGCGGTGTCGGTGCCTTTCGATCTCGCGGCCTGCGCCGACCGCTTGGCGCAAGGCGCTTCGCGTCTCTACCAATGGCATCTCGTGCGCAGCATGCAGGCGCGCTTCACCGCCAAGTTCGGCGCTGGCGCCAATCCGCTCGGCATCACCGACATCCGCGCGCTGGACAGCTTCTGGCGCTTCGACGACGCCGTCACCGCGCCCCTGCACGGTTTTCGCGATGTGCACGATTACTACGCGCGCGCGAGCTGTCGCGCGTGGCTCTCGCGCATCGCCATCCCCACGCTCATCCTGCATGCCGAGGACGATCCCTTCGTGCCGGCCCATGCCATTCCGCGCGCCGCGGAACTCGCGCCCGAGGTCAGTCTCGAACTGTCGACCGGTGGCGGGCATGTCGGCTTCGTGGCCGGCGCCGTGCCGGGCTTCGCCCGTTACTGGCTGGAGGCACGCATCGTCGCCCATCTCGACCTGCTGCGACCACAGTCGGCGCGCGGCGATGCGGGCTACAATGCGCATGGGTCTTGAACCGGGGGCTGTCGTGTCGAATCTGAATCCGCGTCTTTTGTTTGGGCTGACGGCCGCGTTCTGCGCCGCCCTGCTCGGCAATGGCTACTACCTGCAGTTCGTCCAGCACCTGGAACCCTGCCCGATGTGCATCTTCCAGCGCCTGTGTTACGCGGCCATCGTCGTCATCACCGTGCTCGGCGTCGTGCATGGCCCGCGTCGCGGCGGCGTGTACGTGTACGGCGTGTTGACGCTCATCGCGGCCGCCATCGGCGCCGGCATCGCCGGCCGCCAGACCTGGTTGCAGCACCTGCCGGAAGACCAGGTACCAGCCTGCGGCCCGGGTCTCGAATACATGCTCGAACAGTTTCCCCTCGCGCAGGTGATCAAGCAGGCCCTGCGCGGCACCGGTGAATGCGCGGTGGTCGACTGGACCTTCCTGACGCTGTCGATCGCCGAATGGTCGCTGATTTGTTTCAGCGCCATCTTCCTCACCCATACCGTGTTCATGTGGTCGCGCGCCACCGCCAGGCCGCGCCTGTTCTGAAGGAGTTTCGAGATGATGATGTCCGCCGTCGCCAGGCTGCGCGCCGCGTTCGCGCTGGTCGCCGTGTTGTGCGCCAGCCCTTTCAGCGGCGCGCACGCCGAACCCTTCGCCGACCACGCGCTGCGCGGCATGCACCGTGTGAACGTCGCGGTGGAAGGCGTGAACGCCGATTTTGCTCGCTACGGCCTCGGCGCCGACGAACTGCGCCGGCATGTCGAGGCGCGGCTCACGGCGGCCGGTCTCGAGACCGCCGACGACGCGAGCGCGCAAAGCGATGCCGCGGTCGGACAGCTGCGCGTGAAACTGACCGCCGTCGAGAGCAGCTACGGTTTCTATTCCTACGCCGTGGCGCTGCAGGCGCGACGCAAGATCCCGCTGTCCGCCGACGGCGGCTTCGTGTCGCAGAACGTGTGGGCCAATGGCCAGAGCGGCATCAGCAATCCCAGCGATCTCGGCAAGATCTTCGGCGTGGTCGATGAGCTGCTGACCGCCTTCGTCAGCGCCCACGGCAGCGACAACGTCGCCGCCGCACATTGAGCGCGCGCCCTCAGTCCTCGTAGAACGTCAGTTTCATCGGCGTCTGCGCCTGGCGCGCGTGCATCTGCGTGCGCGTCTTCACGTCGTCATACACGCCGCTCAGCCAACGCCGCTCGCTCATCGGCCAGCGGCTGAAGGAGCGTTCCGCCGGCGATATCTCGGCACCGGCGACGGGCTTCTCCAGCACGATCACCACGCAGCGAATCGCATCCTTGGGATCAAGCGAGATTTCGCGAATGCGATAGTCGACCTCTGCCAGGCCCGCGTCGAGCAGCGCCGCGCTGATGCGCGCGCCGGTCTGGTTGTGGCCGACCGCCGCGGTGCGATTGCCTTCGAACTGGAACAGGAACAGGCCGCCGGGCGCCAGCACGCGTAGCGCTTCGCGAATGTAGTTCAGCACCACCTCGGCATCGGTGATGTGCTGGAACACGCCGGCCGACACGCAGTAGTCGACGCTGTTGTCGGCCACCGGTATCGAGGCGCCGTCGTTCAGCACGGTGGTGATGTTGGGCAGGCCGGCGCAATAACGCCGCGCGCGCGACAGCATCACGCGCGAGATGTCGACGCCGGTCACGTGCTTGAAGCGGCAGGCCAGCGGCCGCAGAAAGCGCCCCACACCGCAGCCGATCTCCAGCAGGTGGGCGGTGCTCGCCTCGACGCGGCCGTATTCGTCAAAGCGCTCCATCATGCGATCGACAAAGCGCACGCCGGTCAGGTGGAACTCGGCCGGGTCCCAACGGTGACCGCGCTCCAGATGCGATATGAAGCCGAAGCGGCTCTTGAGACTGAGCAGATTCCACAGCCAGCGCATGCTGGCGACGTTGCGGTTGCTTTCCATTGCCTTCCCCCCTTGTTCGCGAGCGGCCGTTCGATGTGCGAATGAATTCGCACCTACAGCGGACGGGCGCGCCTTGCCTGTAGGTGCGAATTCATTCGCACACCGGCCGCCATGTCCTCACCCGCGCGCGGCCGTCAACTGCGCGTCCACCACCGCCAGCGCGCTCATGTTCTGCACGCGCCTGACGGTCGCCGACGGCGTCAAGATGTGTGCCGGGTAGCGGCAGCCGAGCAGGATCGGGCCGACCGACACGCCCTCGCCCATCACCGTCAGCAGGTTGAGCGCGATGTTGGCGGCGTCCATGCTCGGCATGACGAGCAGATTGGCCTGCCCTTCCAGGCTCGAATCGGCCAGCGCCTTGTGGCGTATGTTCGGCACCAGCGCCGCGTCGGCCTGCATTTCGCCGTCGACCTCCAGCTCCGGCGCCCGCGCATGGATCAAGGCCAGCGCTTCGCGCATGCGCAGCGCGCTGTCGCTGTCGCGCGTGCCGAAGTTGGAATGGGACAGCAGCGCAATCTTGGGCGGCAGGCCGAAGCGTCGCACCTGCTCGGCGGCGAGGATGGTGCTTTCGGCGATCTGCGCGGCGCTGGGCTCGGCATGCACGTAGGTGTCGCACAGGAACAGCGTGCCCTTGCGCAGCACCAGCACGTTCATGGCCGCCATGTCGCTGACGCCGGCGCGCGTGCCGAGCAGGTCGCGCACATGGCGCAGGTGTTCGTGATACTCGCCGGCGAGACCACACAGCATGGCGTCGGCGGCGCCCTTGCGCACCAGCAGCGCCGCGATCACGGTGGTGTTCGCGCGTAACACGTCGCGCGCGTCCTGCAGGGTCACGCCGCGGCGCTTCATCACCGCGTGATATTCCTCGACGTATTCGCGATAGCGTTCGTCCGATTCCGGGTTGACCACTTCGAAGTCGCGCTCGGCCAGCATGCGCAGGCCGAGGTCGGCAATGCGTTTCGCGATCACCTGCGGACGTCCGACCAGCACCGGCCGCGCGATGCCGTCGTCGACCACCGATTGCACGGCGCGCAGCACCGTGCCCGCTTCGCCATCGGCATAGGCGATGCGCTTCTTGTCCTGGCGCGCGCGCTCGAACAGCGGCTTCATCAGCAGCACCGACTGGAACACGAACTTGCTGAGCTGCTCGCGGTAGTCCTTCAAGCTCGCCAGCGGACGCGTCGCCACGCCGCTCTGCATGGCGGCCTGCGCCACCGCCGGCGCGAGCTCGGTGATGAGACGCGGATCGAAGGGCTTGGGAATGAGGTAGTCCGGCCCGAAGCTCATGCCGTCACCGCCGTAGGCCGCGACCACCACTTCCGACGCCTCCTGGCGCGTGAGGCGCGCCAGTGCGTGCACGCAGGCGAGCTTCATCTCCTCGGTGATGGTGGTGGCGCCGACGTCCAAGGCGCCGCGGAAGAGATAGGGGAAACACAGCACGTTGTTGACCTGGTTCGGATAGTCCGAACGTCCAGTCGCGATCAGGGCATCAGGCCGCGCGGCGCGCGCCACTTCCGGCAGGATCTCGGGGGTCGGATTGGCGAGCGCCAGGATCAGGGGTTTCGGCGCCATGGTCTTGACCATCTCCGCCGACAGCACGCCGGGGCCCGACAGGCCGAGGAAGATGTCGGCGCCGACGATGGCCTCGGCCAGCGTGCGGTGTGCGGTCTTGCGCGCAAAGAACGCCTTGTGTTCGTCCATCTGCTCATCGCGACCTTCGTAGATCACGCCCGCCCGGTCGGTGACGAGAATGTTCTCGCGCGGCAGACCGAGCGAATACAAGAGGCGCAGGCAGGCAATGGCCGCCGCGCCGGCGCCGGACGCCACCAGTTTCACGTCGGCGATGTTCTTGTCGACCACTTCCAAGGCATTGATGATGGCCGCGGCCGAGATGATCGCGGTGCCGTGCTGGTCATCATGGAAGACCGGGATCTTGATGCGGTCCTTCAGCTTCTGCTCGACGAAAAAACACTCGGGCGCCTTGATGTCCTCGAGATTGATACCGCCGAAGGTCGGCTCGAGGCTGGCGATGATGTCGACCAGCTTGTCCGGGTCGGTTTCATTGATCTCGATATCGAATACGTCGATGCCGGCGAACTTCTTGAACAGCACACCCTTGCCTTCCATCACCGGCTTGGCGGCCAGCGGCCCGATGGCGCCGAGACCGAGCACCGCCGTGCCGTTGGTGATCACCGCCACCAGGTTGCCGCGCGCGGTATACAGGGACGCGGTGTTGGGATCGGCGACAATCGCCTCGCAGGGCGCGGCCACGCCCGGGGAATAGGCCAGCGCGAGATCGTTCTGGTTGGCGAGCGGTTTGGTCGGGGCGATTTCGATTTTGCCCGGCCGCGGATTGACGTGGTACTCGAGGGCGCGCGCGTAGAGATCGTCGTCTTTGCGTGTCGTCACAGTGCAGGGCTCCGTTCAGGTGGAAGGCGCGGCGCCGCGATGCCGTACGAGCATCGTTTCACCGCGTGCCGCGGAGCACTGCCCTCATTGCATGGGAAAGCCAGGCGGCATCTGCCCGCGCATTCCACGCATGAGGTTCTTCAGCGCTCCCTTCTTGGTCATCTTCTTCATCATCTTCTGCATCTGCAGGAACTGCTTGAGCAGCTTGTTGACGTCCTGCACCTGGGTGCCGGAGCCATTGGCGATGCGCACCTTGCGCGAAGCCTTGATGATGGCCGGGAACTCGCGTTCCTGCGGCGTCATGGAATCGATGATAGCGGCCAGCTTGGTCAGTTCCTTGTCATTGACCTGGTTCTTGACCTTGTCCGGCAGGTCGCCCATGCCGGGCAGCTTGCCGAGCAGCGCCTGCATGCCGCCCATATTGCGCATCTGGTCTATCTGGTCGCGAAAGTCCTGCAGATCGAAGCCCTTGCCCTTCTTGAGCTTCTCGGCGACTTTCATCGCCTTTTCCTGGTCGACCTTCTGCTCGACTTCCTCGATCAGCGACAACACGTCGCCCATGCCGAGGATGCGCGACGCCACGCGATCCGGGTGGAAGGGTTCGAGACCGTCGGTCTTCTCACCGGTGCCGAGGAACTTGATGGGCTTGCCGGTCACGCGACGTACCGACAGTGCCGCGCCGCCACGCGCGTCACCATCGGTCTTGGTCAACACCACGCCGGTCAAGGGCAGCGCATCGTTGAATGCGCGCGCGGTGGCGACCGCGTCCTGGCCCATCATCGAGTCGATGACGAACAGCGTTTCATGGGGCTGGGTGGCGCCGTGGATGCGCTTGATCTCGTCCATCATCTCGGCGTCGATGGCGAGACGCCCGGCGGTGTCGACGATGAGCACGTCGCAGAAGTCACGCTTGGCCGCGTCGATGGCGGCCAGCGCGATGGCTTCCGGGCGGGTGTTGGCCGGTGTCGGGTAGCAGTGCGCGCCGACCTCCTTGGCCAGCACCGCGAGCTGCTCGATGGCGGCCGGCCGGTAGATGTCGCAGCTCACCATGCCGATGCGCTTCTTGTCGTTCTCGATGAGACGCCGCGCGAGCTTGGCCGAGGTGGTGGTCTTGCCGGAACCCTGCAGGCCCGCCATCAGCACCACCACCGGCGGCGTGGCGGCGAGGTCGAGTGCGCGATTCTCCTCGCCCATCAGGCGCGTGAGTTCGTCGCGCACCACGCGAATCAGGGCCTGGCCCGGCGTCAGCGTGCCGATCACTTCCTCGCCGACCGCGCGCCCCCGCACCTCGGCAATGAAGTCGCGCACCACTTCCAGACCGACGTCGGCCTCGAGCAGGGCAATGCGAACGTCGCGCAGCGCTTCCTCGATGTTTTCCTCGGACAGGCGCGCACGCCCCGAGAGATTCTTGACGACGGCGCTCAGCCGACCAGTGAGGTTATTGAACATGCGGGCGCTTCGGATTGGCTGGTTTTGGGGGCCGGAGTCGGGCTCCGGGTGCGCTTCATTAGCTGTGGCAATTATGCCATCATCGGTGCCCGGTAGCCCTCATCCCACGCCCATGAATGTATTTATTTTCGGGCTCGCGGCCATCGCCCTGTACCTCACGGTGGCGGTCAAGACGTCCGAAATAGCGCGCGCCGCGCCGAGTTCCTACGCGCCGCGCCCGACCACCGCGGCCCTGGCGTTCGCCGCCCTCGCCTCCCACGCGTTGGCGCTGTATCCCATGATGATCACGAACGAAGGCATCAACCTCGGCATCTTCAGTGCCGCGTCGCTGGTGGCATGGCTGATTGCCGGCATCGCCATCATCGCCACGCTGCGCGCACCGGTGGCGAGCCTGGCGGTGGTGATCCTGCCGTTCACCGCTGTCATCGTCGGCGTGTCCCTGCTGTTCACCGATCAACGCCTGTTGCAACACCTGCCGGCCGGCCTCGCCCTGCACATCGGCCTGTCGCTGATCGCCTACAGCCTGTTCGCCATCGCCGCGCTGCAGGCGCTGTACCTGAACTACGCCCAGCGCCGTTTGAAAACGCACACGCCGGTGCTGCGCTTCCTGCCGCCGCTGGCGACCATGGAACAGCTCCTGTTCCAGCTGACCGGCATCGCGTTCGCGCTGCTGAGCCTCGGCCTGATGGTCGGCGTGCCCTACATCCAGGACGTGCGCGCCCAGCACCTCGGTCACAAGATCGTGTTCTCGGCGCTGGCCTGGGCCACCTTCGCCGTGTTGCTGGTCGGTCGCTACCGCTGGCACTGGCGCGGACGTCGCGCCGTGAAGATCCTCATCGCCGGATTCGCGCTGTTGGCGCTGGGTTTCTTCGGCTCCAAGTTCGTCCTCGAGCTGGTCCTGCACCGCCCCTGATGGAAGGCGTGCATCTCACCGACATGGACGGCCAACCGATGATCATGTTGGCCATCCTGCTGGTGGTCCTGATCCTGGCCTCGGCGTTCTTCTCGAGTTCCGAGACGGCGATGATGACGCTCAACCGTTATCGCCTGAAACATCTTGCCGAGCGCGGTCATCGCGCCGCGCAGTCAGCGCAGAAGCTGCTGGAACGCCCCGACCGTCTGATCAGCCTGCTGCTGTTCGGCAACAACTTCATCAATATCCTGATCGGCCAGATTGCCACCGTGGTGACGCTGCAACTGTGGGGTGAGCACGCGCTGATCGCCTCGGCCGCGGTGGTGACGGCGCTGGTGCTGGTGTTCGCCGAGGTGGTGCCCAAGACCCTTGCCGCCATCCACCCTGAACGCATCGCCTTTCCCGCCGCTTTCGTGCTGCGGCCGCTGCAGTTCGTGCTGTGGCCGTTCGTGTGGCTGTTGAACTGGATCTCGAACGGCGTGTTGGCGGTGCTCGGCGTGCGCGAGCTGAAACGCGCGCGCGAGTCCTTGAGCCGCGAGGAGCTGCGCACGGTGGTCAAGGAAGCGGGCGCCATGATCCCGCAGCAGCACCAGCAGATGCTGTTCGGCATTCTCGACCTGGAAACCGCCACGGTCGAAGACATCATGGTGCCGCGCGGCGACATCTATGGCATCGACCTCGACGACGAATGGCCGGACGTGCTGGAGCAGCTCATGAACTGCCGCCACACGCGCGTGCCATGTTATTCGGGCAATATCGACAACATCGAAGGCCTGTTGCACCTGCGCCGCTTGTCCAAGACCCTGCGCTCGGGCGACGACTTCACGGTCGCCGATCTGCGCGCGCTGCTGGTCGAACCCTACTACGTGCCGATGACCACCGATCTGTACGTGCAACTGCTCAACTTCCAGAAGCAGAAGCAGCGCATCGCCTTCGTGGTGGACGAATACGGCGACATCGAAGGCCTCGTCACGCTCGAAGACCTGCTGGAGGAAGTGGTGGGCGAATTCACCACCGATCCGCAGATCTATGCGCGCGACGTCTACCCGCAGGAAGACGGCAGCTTCCTGGTCGACGGCAGCGCCAACATCCGCGCCATCAACCGCGTGTACGGCTTCGGCTTGCCGACCGCCGGCCCCAAGACCGTCAACGGCCTCATCCTCGAAACCCTGGAAGACATTCCCATCACCGGCACCGCGTTCCGGCTCGGCCACATCACCATCGAGATCGTGCAGACCGCCGAACGCGCGGTGAAGACCGCGCGCCTGACCCTGGCCGGCTTCGGCCCCACGCGCAGCAGCGCGCAGGAGTTTCACCACGACGGCGACGGCTGAGCGCGGCTCAGTGCGCGGCGCGGCGGGAGGGGCGGCGGTCATGTGGGCGAGGCGTCCTGCGCCGCGGAACGAAGTCCCCGGCATGGCATTGCCTGACCACAATCAGCTGTCGAAGGACCTGCTGACCTCGAGCGCTTCCTCGAGGCGCGTGACGACGTGCACTTCCATGTCGACGGGCAAAGGTTTGGGCGCATTGCCCTTGGGCACGATGGCGCGCCTGAAGCCATGCTTGGCCGCTTCACGCAGACGTTCCGGTCCGCCGGTCACCGGGCGTATTTCGCCAGCCAGGCCAATCTCGCCGAAGGCCACGAGATCCATGGGCAAGGGCTTGTTGCGCAGGCTGGACAGCACCGCCATCAGGATCGCGAGGTCGGCGCCGGTCTCGGTGACGCGCACGCCGCCGACGATGTTGGCATAGACGTCCATGCCGGCGGTCGACACGCCGCCGTGGCGATTCAAGACCGCGAGCAACATAGACAGGCGATTCTGATCGATGCCGACCGTCACGCGCCGGGCGTTGCCGAGCTGCGATTCATCGACCAGTGCCTGCACTTCCACCAGCAAGGGTCGCGTGCCTTCGCGCGTGATCATCACCACCGAGCCCGGTACCGGCTCTCCGTGGCGTGACAGCAGGATGGCGCTCGGATTGCTGACCTCGCGCAGGCCGCCATCGCTCATCGCGAACACGCCCAGTTCATTGACCGCGCCGAAGCGGTTCTTGATGGCGCGGATCATGCGATAGCGACCATCGGGGTCGCCTTCGAAATAGAGCGTGGCATCGACCATGTGTTCGAGCACGCGCGGACCGGCGATGGACCCATCCTTGGTGACATGACCAATCAGGTACACGGCGGTGCCGCTGGACTTGGCGAAGCTGACCAGGCGGCCCGCGCATTCGCGCACCTGCGCAACGCTGCCGGGCGGTGACTGCAGGCTTTCACTGAACACCGTCTGGATGGAATCGATGGCCATCACCGCCGGCTTCAAGCGCGCCGCTTCATCGAGCACCCGATCGATGTCGGTTTCGGTCAACAGCAGAAGATCATCGCTCGGCAGTTTCAGGCGCTCGGCGCGCAACGCTATCTGCGACGCCGATTCCTCACCGCTCACATACAGCGCGGTGACGTGGGCGAGATGTTTGACCGCCGACAGGCTCTGCAGCAACAAGGTGGTCTTGCCGATGCCGGGATCGCCGCCGAGCAGCACCACCGACCCCGTCACCAGGCCACCGCCGAGCACGCGGTCGAGTTCGGTCAAACCAGTGGCGAGCCGCGGCGTTTCCTCGCGCTCCACTTCCGACAGCGCATGCACGCGCGCCGGCGTGCCGCTCATGCGCCCGCGTCGCTCGTTGCCTGCGGTAACCACGGTCTCGACGATGGAATTCCATTCGTTGCAGTCGGTGCACTGGCCGGTCCACTTGCTGAACACCGCGCCGCAACGCTGACATTGAAACTGCTTCCTGGCTTTCACCATGCTTCCTTCACGGTTCGCCTTCCTCGTACTGCGCGCGCATGCGCACGCGACACAGGAGTTCGTAGGGAATGGTGCCCGAGGCGCGCGCAACTTCCTCGATAGGCAGGCCCTCGCCCCACAAGGTCACGGCATCGCCGAAGCGTGCGTCGGGCACCGGCCGCAAATCGACCGTCATCATGTCCATCGAGCAATGGCCGATGACCTGGGTGCGGATGCCGCGCACCAGGATTGGCGTGCCGGTCTGCGCGTGGCGCGGATAACCATCGCCGTAACCATAGGCGAGCACGCCGACCGGCATGTCCTCCGGACACACGTAGGCGCCGCCGTAACCGACCGCCTCGCCGGCACGCACCTGGCGCACCGAGATCAAGCGTGAGCGCAAGGTCATGACCGGCTGCAAGCCGAGGTCACGGCCGACTTCATGATCGAAGGGCGACACGCCGTACAGCATCAGTCCCGGCCGCACCCAGTCGCCGTGGGCACGCGTGTAGCCGAGCACCGCGCCGGAGTTGGCGAGACTGCGCTCGCCGGCCTCTTCGGCAAGCAAGGCTTCGAAACGTTCGATCTGCGCATGCACGCTGGCGTCGCCGCGATGATGGGTGTTGGCGAAATGGGTCATGAAACGCAGCGGCACGTCGAGCGCACGGGCGCGCGCGATGGCGTCGGCCGCATGCTCGGGCGAGAAGCCGAGGCGATGCATGCCGGTGTCGAACTTCAGCCACAGCACGCGCGGCTTCGGCGCGCCGACCAGCATGTCGAGCTGCTCGTGGTTGTGCACCACCACCTCGAGACCGAGAGCGTTGACGAGTTCCAGCTCGGCCGCTTCGAAGGGACCTTCCAGCAGTACGATGGGTTTACCGATACCAGCCTCGCGGATGGTCACCGCTTCTTCGATGGCCGCCACCGCGAAGGCATCGGCGCCGTCGAAGATGCGCGCCATGCGCGCGATGCCATGGCCATAGCCGTCGGCCTTGATCACCGCCATCACGCGCGCGCCAGGCGCATGACGGCGCACCCACTCGAGATTGTGCCGGGCCGCCCGTGGATTGATGATGACCCGCGCGGGTCGCGTCATTCGCGCGACTCGTGAACGTAGTCGTGGGCCAGGTTCTCGAAGCTGGTGTATTCGCCGAAGAAGCGCAGCTTGCGTGAACCGATCGGGCCGTTACGCTGTTTGCCGATGATGATCTCGGCAATGCCCTTGTCGACGGTGTCCTCGTTGTAGACCTCGTCGCGGTAGATGAACATGATGACGTCGGCGTCCTGCTCGATGGCGCCTGACTCGCGGAGATCCGACATCACCGGGCGCTTGTCCTGGCGGTTTTCAAGACTGCGATTCAGCTGCGACAAGGCAATCACCGGACACGACAATTCCTTGGCCAGCGCCTTCAGCGAGCGCGAGATTTCCGAGATCTCGGTGGCGCGATTCTCTTTCGAACCTGGTACCTGCATGAGCTGCAGGTAGTCGATGACGATGAGACCGATGCCGTGCTCGCGCGCCAGGCGCCGGCAACGCGCGCGCAGATCGCTGGGCGTCAGGGCCGGCGTATCGTCGATGAACATCTTCGCTTCCGACAGGATGCCGACCGAATGCGTGAGACGCGGCCAGTCGTCATCGCTCAAACGACCGGTACGCATCTTGTGCGCATCGATGCGGCCGAGCGAGGACATCATGCGCATGGCCAGCTGCTCGCTCGGCATTTCCATGCTGAACACCGCCACCGGCAGCTCTTCCTTGATGGCCGCATGCTGGGCGATGTTGATGGCGAACGCGGTCTTACCCATGGACGGGCGGCCGGCGATGATCACGAGGTCTGACTTCTGCAGGCCCGAGGTCATGTTGTCCAACTCGAAAAAGCCGGTGGCGACGCCGGTGATGGGGTTGTCGCGCTGGAACAGCATGTCGATGCGATCGAGCGCATCGACCAACAGGTCCTTCAGGGGCCGAAAGCCGCGGCGGCCTTTCGATTCGCGCTCGGCGATTTCGAACACCAGGCTCTCGGCGAGATCGAGCAGTTCGTCGGGATTGCGGCCCTCGGTACGGAATGCGCTTTCGGCAATCTGGGTGCCGGCGCTGATCAGGCCGCGCAGGATCGAGCGCTGCCGCACGATGTCGGCATAGGCGGCGATGTTGGCGGCGCTGGGCGTGTTTTCGGCGAGCTGGCCGAGATAGGCCATGCCACCGACGTCCGACAGCTGCTCATGGGTGCGCAGCCACTCGGCGAGCGTGACGACGTCGAACGGCTTGTTGTCGTTCGACAGCATCTCGATGGCGCGAAAGATGTTCGCATGATCGCGACGGTAGAAATCGTCGCTGGTCAGACGCTCGACGACGTTGGGCCAGGCCTCGTTGTCGAGCATGAGTCCGCCGAGCACGGCCTGCTCGGCTTCTATCGAATGGGGCGGAACCTTGAGCGCTTCGAGCTCGCTATCGAAGGGCGCGCGGCTCGCCGCGGAGTACTCCACCGCCATCGCTACACCTCAGCGCGGCAGGCGCCGCTCGAAGCTTCTCCAGGTGGCGTCACTACGCCGCGCTGACCCCGTCTTCCGGCACGACCTTGACCTTGACCGTGGCGTTGACGTCGGGATGCAGGTGGATTTCGACGTCGAATTCGCCAATCTCACGCAGCGGGCCGTCGGGCAGGCGCACTTCGCGCTTCTCGCACTCGGCGCCTTGCGCAACGATGGCTTCGGCGATGTCGAGCGTGCCGACCGAACCGAACAGCTTGCCTTCGGCGCCGGCCTTGGCGGCGATGGTCAGCAGCATGTCGGTGAGCTGCGTGGCGCGCGCCTGGGCGCGGCCCAGGGCATCGGCCTGCACGCGCTCGAGTTCGGCGCGCTGTTCCTCGAACTTCGCGACGTTGTCGGCGGTGGCCGGCACTGCCTTGCGGTTCGGGATCAGAAAATTGCGGCCGTAGCCCGGCGCGACGTTGACCTTGTCGCCCAGGTTGCCGAGCCGGTGAATCTTTTCCAGCAGGATAACTTCCATCACATCGTCCTCAATCGAATCTTCGTCACCGTGAGCCGGCGCGGTGCGCTCCGCGTTACGGCTGTCGTCCTCGCCGCAGACGGCGCAGGTCGACGATATTGTCCGCAAGTCCCGTGGTCGCCAGGATCGGCCCGGCCACCTGCGGCACCAGCATGAGCATCACGTAGAGGGTGACGAGCCAGGCGCCGGCCAGACCTCTCACGCGAGCCAGGAAGTGGATGACTGCAAGCCCCTGCAGGGCAAACAATACCACCAGTAATACACAAGCGTCACCGGCAAGGGCGAGCAGCAACATGCCCTTGTCGTCGGACGCGTAGGCGAGCGCCGATGCGCCTGCCAGCACGGTCAGAGCGCGCGGCAGCGCCAGTTCGCGAAACTCGGAGCCGAAGCCTCCCGGGTTGTACAACTCCGCCTGCCACCAGCGCGCCAGCAATATCGTGCCGGCAAGCAGCACGAAGCCCGCGACCATGGTCCAGCCATGCATCTGGCCGGCGATGAAATCCATCTGCTCGGCCGTGAAGCGCGCGCCGGCGTCCTTGCTCATCAATTCAAAGAACGGCTTGAGCGTCTTGCGCCAGAACTGCGCGACATCTCCGACCGACACTCGCATGGTCGCGGCGGCGGCCAGCACCATCAGCGCCGCCAGCTGCAGCGGCCAGTCCTGCGCGCGCCTGGCGCGCAGCACGATGGCCAACAACCACGCCGGCCCCCAGGCCAACGCCGCCAGCGCCAGGGCCTGGGTCAGACCTTGGCCCAGGCCCAGTCGCACCACGACCAGCAGGCCGGTGGACAGCGCGGCAATCTTGAAACCTTCGCGTGCGCCGAAGCGCAACGTGGTCAGGGCGATGATGGCGCCGGCGGGGATCAGCAATATGCCGAACACCATCGACGCCAGGGCCATCGCCACGGCGCAGGCCGCCGCGAAAGTCGGCCCGCGCATCGCCAACCGAGCGAGTCCCCGCACGGGGCGCGCTCAACCAATCAACCCGTGAAACGAGCGATTAATGCGCGTCGCAGTAGGGCAGCAGCGCGAGAAAGCGCGCACGCTTGACCGCGATCGCCAGCTGACGCTGGTAGCGGACCTTGGTACCCGAGATGCGGCTCGGCACGATCTTGCCGTTTTCAGTGATGTAGGCCTTGAGGGTGGCGAGATCCTTGTAGTCGATCTCGGTCACGCCATCGGCGGTGAACTTGCAATAACGCTTGCGGCGGAAAAATTTGGCCATGGTGTGTGCTCCCGGCGTCAGGCGTCCTGCGACTCGGTGGTCGCGGTCGCTTCGTTGTCTGCATCATCGTTGTCGGCCTGCGCCGCATCGCCACGCGGCGGACGACCTTCGCGCGAACGGCGACCGCGCTCATCGTCGCGCTCCGACTGTTCGTCCTTGGCCTGGGCGATCGGCGAGGGCGTGGTGACCGCACCGTCACGCACGATGACGAGATTGCGCAACACCGCGTCGTTGAAGCGGAAGGCGCTGTTCAGTTCGTCCAAGGTCGGCGCGTCGCACTCGACGTTCATCAGAACGTAGTGGGCCTTGTGGACCTTGTTGATGGGATAGGCCAGCTGGCGGCGGCCCCAGTCTTCGAGGCGGTGAATCTTGCCACCGCTGGACTCGATCATGGAACGATAGCGGTCGACCATGGCGCCGACCTGCTCACTCTGGTCAGGGTGGACCAGGAACACGATTTCATAATGACGCATTGTGCGCTCCTCATGGATGAAGCTTCCCGACCTGGCGGTGAAGCAAGGAGTTGGCCCCGCCGGAGCGAGGGGCGCGTATTGTAGGCGGAGCCCCGGGCCCGGTGCAAAGCTTAATTTAGCGGCCGTCCGCGAGCGCGCGCTGGCGCCGCGCTTCGAACAGGCATACCGCCGCCGCGGTCGCGACATTGAGGCTGCTGACCTGGCCGTGCATGGGAATGGTGACCAGCTGATCGCAGCGCTCGCGGGTCAGGCGCCGCAGGCCCTCCCCTTCGTTGCCCAGCACCAGCGCGCTGGGCAGGGTGAGGTCGGCCTGGTAGATGGGAATGGCGCCGTCCTGCGCCGCACCCAGGGTCCACACCCCGGCCTCGGCCAACATACGCAGGGCGCTGGCGAGATTGGCCACCGCCACCAACGGGACGCTGTCGAGGGCGCCGCTGGCGGTCTTGGCCACCACGCTGGTCAGGCCGGCGGCGCGGTCGCGGGTGAAGATCACCGCATCGACCCCGGCGCCGTCGGCGGCGCGCAGGCAGGCGCCGAAATTGCGCGGGTCCTGCACGTTGTCCAGCACCAGCAGCAACGCCGCGTGGCCTTGCGCGGCGGCGCGCGCCAGCACGGTCTTCAATTCGACGGTGGCCGGCGGGCGGCGACGCAGCACCACCCCCTGGTGATGGTCGTCGCCATACAGGCGGTTCAGGCTCGCCTGGTCGAGGCGCTGCACCGACACGCCGAGCGAGCGCGCCCGCGCTTCGATGTCGCGCGTCGCCTCGCTGTCGTGATCGCGGCGCAGCCACAGTTCCAATACGTCGCCGCCGGCCCGTTCGAGGGCCATGCGCGCGGCATGCAGCCCGCCGATGACGAGATCGCGCGCCGCCATCAGCGCCGCTTCCTGCGCGCGCGACGCGCTTCGCCGCGCCCTTCGTCGACCAGCCGGAAATCGATCTTGCGTTCATCGAGGTTGACGCGCGTGACGCGCACCAGCACGGCCTGGCCGATGCTGAACTCGCGGCCACTGGCGCGACCGCGCAGCGCATGGCGCGCGGCGTCGTACTGGTAGTAGTCACCGGGCAATTCGGTGACGTGCACCAGGCCTTCGACGAAGATCTGGTCGAGTTCGACGAACACGCCGAACTCGGCGACGCCCGACACGATGCCGGCGAACTGGTCGCCGACCTTGTCCTGCATGAATTCGCATTTCAGCCACGACACCGCGTCGCGGGTCGCTTCGTCGGCGCGTCGCTCGGTCATCGAGCACTGGCTGGCGAGCTCGGCCATGCGCTGCTGCGCGTCGTCGCCGACCGGTTCTTCCAACAGCGCCGCCTTGATGGCGCGATGCACGGCCAGGTCGGGATAGCGTCGAATCGGCGAGGTGAAATGGGTGCAGGCCTCGAGCGCGAGGCCGAAGTGGCCGTGATTTTCCTCGCTGTAGACCGCGAGCTTGAGGCTGCGCAGCAGCACGGTGTCGATCAGGCGCTTGTCCAGGCGTTCGCGCGCGGCGAGCAGTATCGCGGCGAAATCAGCCGGCTCCGGATCGCTGCCGAGGCTGAACGACAGCCCGAGTTCACGCAGGAACTGGCCGAGCGCCTCGATCTTTTCGGCGGCCGGCGCCTCGTGCACCCGGTACATGCCGGGCTGCTTGCGCTTCAAGAGGAACCTGGCGGCGGCGACGTTGGCGGCAATCATGCATTCTTCGATGAGCTTGTGCGCATCGCAGCGGCTGCGCGCCTCGACGCGTTCGATCTTGCCGTTCACGCCGTAGATGAAACGCGGCTCGACGGTGTCGATGTCGAGCGCGCCGCGCACTTCGCGACGCTGGCGCAGCACCTCGTAGAGTTCGTACAGGCACACGACGTTGGCCGCCACCGCCGACGAGTCGGCGAGCGGCACATCACGCGCGCCGCGATACCAGTCTTCGACTTTTTCGTAGATCAGCCGCGCGTGGGAGCGGAACACCGCCGGGTAGAACTGCGCGCGACGCACGTCGCCGCTTGCGTCGATGTGGAGTTCGCACACCAGGGCGAGGCGCTCGACGCCGGGATTGAGTGAACAGATGCCGTTGGAGAGCTTCTCCGGCAGCATGGGGATGACGCGGTCGGGAAAGTACACCGAGGTGCCACGATGCAAGGCCTCACGGTCCAGCGCCGAGCCCGCTTGCACGTACTGCGAGACGTCGGCGATGGCCACGTACAGCACGAAGCCCTTGGCGGTGCGACGCGCAAACACCGCGTCGTCGAAATCGCGCGCATCGGCGCCATCGATGGTGACCAGCGGCAGTTCGCGCAGGTCGCGACGCGCGGCGTGATCGGCGGCGCGCACTTCGGTGGGGATCGCGGCGGCTTCATCGAGCACCGCCTGCGGCCATTCGGCGGGCAAACCGTGGCTGCGGATCGCGATCTCGATTTCCATGCCGGGCGCCATGTGCTCGCCCAGCACTTCGCTGACACGCCCGATGGGCTGGCTGCGCTGATCGGGCTGCTGTTCGATGGTGGCGACCACGATCTGGCCGTCACGCGCGCCCAGCGAGGCGCCTTCCGGGATCAGCACGTCCTGGTTGATGTGCTTGTTGTCCGGCACCACCACGCCGATGCCGCGATCGTGGAAATAGCGGCCGACGATGAGGGTGTTGGCGCGCTCCAGCACTTCGACGAGGTTGCCGTAGGGCCGCCCGCGCTGGTCGTAACCGGCCAGGCGCACCAGTACCTTGTCACCATGCAAGGTGCGACGCGCCTCGCGCTCGGCGAGGTAGAGGTCGTCGCCACCCTTGTCGGGACGCACGAAGGCAAAGCCATCGCGGTGGGACAGCACGCGGCCGGCGACCAGGTCCATGCGGCTGGCCAGGCCGAAACGCTCGGCACGGTTCTGGATCAACTGGCCATCGCGGGTCATGGCCAGCACGCGCCGTTCGAGCGCGCCGAGCGCGGCGCGTCCGTGGACGCCGAGATGGGTGGCGATTTCGTCGAGGCGGCGGGGCGAGGCGAGATCCTCGAGCGCTTGCATGATCGCGACCCGTGACGGCAGGTCTTCGACGTGTTGATGGACGGGCTCGCGTTCGCGCTCGGAACGTGAAGATTTATTTTTGTTTGGAGAACTTGCTCTACGACGCATTGACTCGCTCAGGTGGGTTCGATTAGATTGCGCACCTCTTGCCGAGGTGGCGGAATTTGGTAGACGCGCTGGTTTCAGGTACCAGTGGGGGAAACCCCGTGGAGGTTCAAGTCCTCTCCTCGGCACCAACGACGGGTATCTTCTCACACCCGTCGGATTCGCCCTAGAACTCCCGAGTTGCCACTGCCATCGCCGCGTACGCGGCGTGATGCATGCGCGCCGCGTGCACTGATGATGGCTTGGCAATCACCCGCAACCCGCGGGTGATTGCGCATTTGAGCGTGGCTCAGGCCTGGCCGGTCTGGGACGCCCACAGGCCTTGAGCCTGCTCCCATCCCACCACCGCGCGCGGGCTGCCGTCGGCATTGATGAACTGCAGCGGCCCGAGGAAGGTCATGTAGAACTCGCTCGGCTCAGGGAAGTAGGTCTTGTCGTGACGCGCGCCGCAGGACTCGTAGCCGTAGCCCAGCGCCAGGGCCGTCGCGCCGCCCTCGTCCACGCCACCGCGCACTTCCATCTTGCCCTTGGTCAACAGGTATTCGCCCGGCCCGACGTGGATATGGCTGGCGAAGGACGAGCCGGTGGGGCAATCGAAAATCGCGGTCCAGGCGCCCAATTCCGGCGACACATGCAAAAGCTTCCAGCGGATGCCGCCTTCGGAGAAGGCCTCCGGAAAGGGCTGCCATTCGAGGTTCTGGATCTGAACGTATTCTTGCGGAACTAGCGGTTTCATCGGGCTCCCCCTTGGAATGAATGGCGGAGTATAGACCGCGCGCTCGGCGCCACGACACGACAGCCGCCCAAGGTTTCCTCACCGCCATGCATTGGCTACCATGCGCCGGGTCTCAGCGCGCGTCAGGTAACAACATGGCTTCATCCGGCTCCGGCAGCCTGACCCTCTCCCCCGTCACCGACAAGCAGACTCTCGACGATTTCGTCAACGTGCCATGGACGGTGTTCGCCGGTGACCCGAATTGGGTGCCGCCCTTGAAAATGGAACGCAAGGATGCGCTCGCGCCCAAGCACCCGGTGTTCAAGCATCTCGAGTGGCAGGGCTTTGTCGCCTATCGCGACGGCCGCGCGGTGGGCCGCATCTCGGCCCAGGTCGACCGCCTGCATCTCGAGCGTTACGCCGATGCCAGCGGTTTTTTCGGTTTTCTCGACGCGCAGGACGATGCGGCGGTGTTCGACGCCCTGTTCGCGCGTGCCGAAGACTGGCTGCGCGGTCGCGGCATGACGCGCGCGCGGGCCGTTCAGCCTCAATATCAACCAGGAAGTCGGCCTTTTGGTCGAGGGTTTCGACACCCGGCCCTATTTCATGATGGGCCATGCGCGGCCCTATTACGGCGCCCACGTCGAACGCCAGGGTTATGCCAAGGCCGTCGACGTGTTCGCCTATCTCATCAGTTCGCACTTCCAGCCGCCGCCGGTGATGGCATCGCTGTTCGAACGCCTGAAACGTCGCGTCAACATTCGTCCGCTCGACACGCGGCGCAAGGACGCCGATCTCGACACCGTGTGCGACATCTTCAACGACGCGTGGGCCGACAACTGGGGCTTCGTGCCGTTCACCCATGACGAATTTCGCACCATCGGCCACGAGATGCTGATGCTGATCCCGCCGAATTTCATCCAGATCGCCGAGATGGACGGCGAGGCGGTGGCGTTCATCGTGTTGCTGCCGAACCTCAATGAAGCGATTGCCGATCTGAACGGCGAGCTGTTGCCTTTCGGTTGGGCCAAGCTCATCAAGCGGCTCAAGTTCGGCTACCCGACCACCGCCCGCATTCCGCTGATGGGCGTCAGGCGCAAATTCCATCACACGCGTTTCGGCCCGGGCCTGGCCCTGTCGGTGGTCGAGGCGCTGCGCGAGCCGGGCAAATCGAAGGGCGTGAAGGAAGTCGAGATGTCGTGGATCCTCGAGAACAACGAGGCCATGAAGAACATCATCGACATCCTCGGCGGCCGCCAATCGAAGCGCTATCGACTGTACGAGAAAGCGCTCAAGTGACCCGCGCCGAGCGCAACGACACGCAGCCGTGGTTGCCGCGCGCCGGCGCCCGCGATCCATCGCTGCCGTGGCCGGCCGTGGTGCTGGCCGGCGAACGCCCGGGTGGCAACGCCCTCGCCCGCGCACATCACCTGCCGGCCGGTGTGCTGGTGCCGGTGGCGGGCAAAGCCTGCCTGGCGCGTGTCATCACCACCCTGCGCGCCAGCCACAACGTCGACGGCGGCCTGCTGGTGGGCCCCGCGCAGGAAGTCGTCAAGGACAACGACGTGCTGCGCGAACTGCTGGCCATCGGTGATTTCCGCTGGCTGGAGCCGCTCAAGGGGCCGTCGGCGAGCGCGCTGCGCGCGGCGAGCGCGCTCGGCAAGTATCCCCTGCTGCTGACCACCGGCGATCACGCGCTCCTGGAAGCGGGCGTGGTGGACCGCTTCTGCGCCGCGGCCGCCGCCAGCGGCGCCGACTTCGTGGTCGGCCTCGTGCCGCACGCCGTGGTGCGCGGCCGCTTTCCGCAATCCAAGCGCACCGTGCTGCGCTTCAGCGACAGCGCCTGGTGCGGGTCCAACCTTTTCGCGCTGCGCACCCACGCCGGACGCCACGCACTTGAGCTATGGCAAGCGCTGGAAGCGGATCGTAAGCGACCATGGCGCATGGCGAGTCGCCTGGGCGCCGGCCTGCTGTTGAAATACCTCAGCGGCTCGTTGAGCCTGGCCACGGCACTCGCAACCTTGTCGGCACGCGCCGGCTGTCGCATCGCCCACGTGGCGGTGGACAACGCGCGCGCCGCGGTGGATGTCGATACGAGCGCCGATCTCGCGCTCGCCGAGGAGATCTTGAGCAGTGAATGACACCGTCGCGCCGGGCGCGCATCGCAAAACCTGGGTCCGGGCCCTGGTGCACAAACTGGGCAAAGCCTTCCTGCGATCGGTGACCGATTTCCAGGGCCGCCATTCGCTGATCCCGGCCACGCCAGTGCTGCCCAACGAAACCTTCGACTGGATGCCGCGCCTGGCGGCGGGCACCGCCGCCATCCGCGCCGAGTTCGACGCCGTGTGGCAACACCCCGAGGATATTCCGTCGTTTCACCAGATCGCGCCCGACCAGGCGCGCATCTCCAAGGGCACCAACTGGAAGACCTACGCGCTATACATCTTCGGCCAGCCGGTCAGCGACAACTGCCAGGCCTGCCCGCAGACGGCGGCGCTGCTGGCCAGCATTCCGGGCCTGCTCAATGCCTGGTTTTCGATCCTCGCGCCCGGCTACCACATTCCGCCACACAAGGGCCCGACCCGCGCGCTGGTGCGGTGCCATCTCGGCCTGCGCGTGCCGGAGGACTACAAGAACTGCTGGATCCGCGTCGACCAGGAGATCCTGAACTGGCGCGAAGGCGAACTGATGCTGTTCGACGACACCTACGAGCACGAGGTGCGCAACGACACCGGCGAATTCCGCGCGGTGCTGTTCATCGACATCGACCGGCCGATGGACACCGTCGGCACCTGGTTCAATGCCTTCGTGCTGCGCCTCATGCAGGCCACCCATTACGTGAAAGACCCGCTGCGCAACCTCGCCGACTGGAACCGCCGCGTGGCGGCCAAGCGCGGCGCGCCCTGAGCGGGTCCCGGGTCGTCGCCCCGGTGCTTTCGTGCTAGAGTCGCCGCGCCTCGGCGAGGCGCCACGAAATTTCCGGAAATCCAGTCAAATGAAAGCTCTCATCCTGAGCGCGGGCCAGGGCCGGCGGCTGTTGCCGCTGACCGCCGACAAACCCAAATCGGCGCTGCCGGTGGCCGATCGCTCGGTGCTCGAGTGGCAGTTGCACGAGATCGCGCAGTGCGACGTCGACGAAGTGGTGGTGGTGACCGGTTTCGCCGCCGACGTCATTGAAGACATCGTCGCGCGCCAGACCCTGGTGCCCACCCGCACGCTCTACAACCCGTTCTTCGCGCAATGCGACAACCTCGGCACCTGTTGGGTGGCGAAGCCGGAAATGCAGGGCGATTTCATCATCATCAATGGCGACACCCTGTTCGAGGCCGCCATCCTGCGCCGCCTGTTGGCCAACGACGTCGGCGCGGCCGTGACCCTGGTGACCGACAGCAAGGCCAGCTATGACGACGACGACATGAAGGTCATCGTCAGCGATGGCCGTCTGCGTCGCGTCGGCAAGCAGCTCGATCGCGCCCAGGTCAACGGCGAATCGATAGGCATGATGGCCTTCCGGCGCGAAGGGCCGGCGCGTTTCGCCGCCCAGCTCGATTACATGATGCGCCACGGCACCGGCTTCAAGCAGTGGTACCTCGCGGCGGTCGACCAACTGGCCGATCAGGATCTCGTCGCGACCTGTCCCATCGACGGCCTGTCGTGGTGCGAAATCGACGACCGCGCCGATCTCGAGCGCGCCGCGTCGGTGATCGCCACCTGGTATCCGTCCCCCGCCGCGTCGGCCGGCAAGGCAGGATGAGCGCATGAACGCCACCATGGGCAAGTTCGGTTACCCCGCGTCGCTGGTGGCGGAATACGCGCACTGGGTGGTGTTGCTGCGACCGCAGCAGGTCACGCTCGGCGCGCTGGTGTTGGTGTGCAAGGAGGCGGTGACGAGCTTCGGTGCGCTGTCGGCGACGGCGGGCGCGGAGCTGGTGGCGGTCAGCAAGGATATCGAGCAGGCGCTCGGCGCCGCCTTCAGCCACGACAAGATCAACTATCTCATGCTGATGATGGTCGACCCGGACGTGCACTTCCATGTGCTGCCGCGCTACGCGGCAACGCGTGCGTGCGCCGGCCAGGACTTCACCGACGTGGCGTGGCCGGGACCACCGCGCCTCAACGAAATCAACGCCACCGACGACGCCACCAACGACACCATTCGCGCGAGCCTGCGCTCGCACTGGCCGTCGCGCGGCGCCTGAGCGCGCTACTTCTTCTTGCGGTGAGGCGTGGTCACGACCTTGACCCGCCCATGGGTGCCGGCTTCGAAGGTCTTGCGGTCCAATGAATAACGAATGGACTCGCTGCTGATCGATTCCTTGCCTTTGATGATGGTGGCCGCGCCTTCGAGGCGCATGAGCTTGGCGCGCGGATCGAAATCGAGATGCGTGCTTTGCCCTTCCAGCGGCTGGCTCGGATCGTCACCGGTGACGATGATGCGCGCCGGCGCGCCCTCCACCACCACGCGACTGGGATCTCCGAGCTTGCCTTCGACGCGCGCCGTGTCGGCATGGATGCGCCAATGCGAGCCGCGCAGTTGCAGGTCGCCGCGGATGAACATCACGTCGCCGTTGTCCGATTCCCACGCTTCCTGGGCGCGCGCGATGACGGTGTCCGCGAGGTCGTGCGCATCGTCGGCGCGGGCGCCCACGGCAAGCAGCGCGAGGCACAGGCACGCACTCACGCCTTGCACGGCCCGCCTACGCTGCCCATGATACCGGCTGCCGCCGACCCGGACGCCGTTCAAACTCGTTGACCTGACCATCGTGGTGCTCGATCGCTACCTGTTACGTGAAATCGGCGCGAGCTTCGCGGCGGTTGCGGCTGCGCTGACGGTGGTGTTCCTGGCCTATAGCCTGACCCGCTTTCTGACCGATGCCGCCGGCGGTTTGTTGCGCGCCGACGAGGTCGCGCTGCTGACGCTGTACAAGTCGATCATCGCGCTCGAAGTGCTACTGCCGCTGGCGCTCTACTTCGGCCTCATCGTCGGCTTCAGCCGCTTGAACAGCCATGCCGAGCTGACCGCCATGCAGGCCTGCGGCTACGGGCGGCGGCGCCTGCAACGGCCGCTGTTCCTGTGCAGCCTGCTGCTCGCCACCGCGGTCGGCGCATTTTCGTTCACGGTCAGGCCGTGGGCCTACTCTGCGATGTTCGAACTGAAGGCGCAAGCCGACGCGTCGTCCGAACTCGATCGCATCAAGGCCCAGCGCTTCTACCTCTACGACGCCAACAACCGCGCGGTCTACGTCGAGCACATCAGCCGTGACGGGCGCGCGCTGTCCGGCGTGTTCATTCGAGAACGGCGCGGCGAAGGCGTGGTGGTGATGTCGGCGCCGAGCGGCACCCTGCACCCCTTCGCCACACCCGACCGGCATCGCCTCACCCTGGCGGACGCGAGCATCTACAAGAACGTGGCCGGCGGCTCGGATTTCTACGGCAATTTCGCCACGCTGACGCTCTCGATCAAGGCCGCACGTACGCTCGAGCGCGAATACCGCACCAAGTCCGAGCCGACCGCCGCGCTGCTGCTTTCGCACGACCCGCAAGACCGCGCGGAGCTGCAATGGCGCTTGTCGACCGCGTTGTCCACGCTGCTGCTGGCGCTGGTGGCGCTGGGCCTGGCCGAGACCCGTCCGCGGCAGTCGCGCTTCGCGCGCCTGCCGATAGCGCTCGGCGTGTACGCCATCTACTACAACCTGCTCGGCCTCGGTCGCACCTGGGTCGAACATCAATGGGCGCCGAGCATCTGGTGGGTGCCGGCGCTACTGGCGGCGGCGCTGCTGGTGATCTGGCACTCGACACCGTTCGCGCGCAGCCATTGAACGACAGCCATCCAAACGACCCGACGCCATGACGCTCATCGACCGCTACATCGTCATCAATTTCCTGAAAGCGGCGGCGGTGGTGCTGGTCCTGCTGCTGGTGCTGTTCAGCTTCCTGGCCCTGACCGATGAACTGGACGAGGTCGGCCAGGGCAGCTTCACCACAGTCGATGCCATCGCGGTCGTGATCCTGACCTTGCCGACGCGCATCATCGACCTGCTGCCGGTGACCGCGCTGCTGGCGTCGGTACTGGGTCTCGGCGCGCTGGCCAATCACGGCGAACTGTTGGCCCTGCGCGCCGCCGGCATGTCGCCGTGGCGCATCGCGCGCGGGCTCTTGATGCTGATGGCGATGGTGGTGGTGGTGGCCATGGTCGCGCGCGCGACGCTCATTCCGCAGGTGGAACGCCAGGCCCAGGAATACCGCTCCAAGACCTTGCCGCAGACCGCGCTCGGCGGCGCCGAGTTCTGGAGTCGCCACGAGAACCGCTTCATCCGCGTTGGCGGCGTCGACTTCGGCCGCATACCGCGTGACATCGAAATCTATGAGCTCGGTGTACGCGGGCGCCTGCAACGCCTCCTGCAGGCGCACAAGGCCGACATCGTCGACGACCGTAAATGGCTGCTGCACGACGTCGAGGAACGCGTGCTGGGCGAAGACTCGGTGCAGCACAAGCGCATGGCCACGCTGAGCTGGCAGAGTTTCCTGACGCCCGAACAGATGGCGACGCTGATCGCGCCGGCCCATGCGCTGTCGGTGTTCGACCTTTACGCCTACATCCACGAAATGGAAGGCTCGGGCGTCGACACGCGCCGCTACCAGGCCATGCTATGGCAACAGCTGGCGCTGCCGACCGCGCTGTTCGCGATGACCCTGCTGGGCTTGCCCTTCGTGCTGGCCAGCCTGCAAAGCCGCACGCCGGGCCTGCGCGTGGTGCTGGGCGGCGCGGCGGGCATCGGCTTTTATCTTTTCGATCAGATCACGAGCCATCTCTCGACGCTGCTCGACCTGCCACCGGCGCCGACCGCGCTGGCGCCGTCGGCGCTGCTGCTGTTGCTGGCGGTGATCGGCATCAGCCGCACCGCCTGACATCACAACACCGGCACCGACCAGCGCTCGCGCTGGTGGAGCATCATGACGCCCTCGGCGCTTTCGCACTTGAGCGCGCAGTCGACCTGCCAGGTCGCACCGTCACGCCGGATCTCGAACACGCGGTAGGAGGCGGGATTGCGCGCGACCGCGCTCGAGGCCGGCGCCGACACCATCACCCGCATGCGCTCATCGACCACCCGTGTGGCGTTGTGATGCAGATGACCGTGCAGCACCAGTTCGACTTGATGCCGGCGCAGCAGCGCGGTGAGTTCGACGGCATCGGCGAGATCCTTGCGCGCCGGCGCCTGCCCGGGCAGGGGCGCGTGGTGCAGCATCACGCAGCGGAAACGGCCCGACGATTGCGCGAGCATTTGCGCCAGTGACTCGAGCTGCGCCGCGCCCACGCGTCCGCCGGCCGACCACCACGGCATGGGCTCGGCGGAGGACAGGGCGATGACCGAGATCTCGTCACGCTCGACCAGGCGCGGGAAGTGTGCGCCCTCGTCGCCGTGCAGGTAGGCGGACCACTGCTGTTCGATGCCGAGCACGGTGTCGGCGCGGTAGCAATCATGATTGCCGGGCGCCAGCACCACCGGCTGGCTGACCGCCAGGGTGTCGAGCCAGGCGCGCGCTTCGACCAGCTCCGAGGCGAGGCCGATGTGCACGAGATCACCGGTCACCAGCGCCAGGTCGGCGCCCTCGCCACAGGCGGCGCGTGTCACGCGCGCGAGCGTTTCGGCGCGCAGGTGGTGTCGCCGTTTGCTCCACCAGGACAAAAATCCGAGACGGCGCTTGCCGCGCAGGCCCCACGGCGAAACGTCACCGAGAGAACTCAGGTGCGGGTCGGTAAGATGCAGCAGACGAACGCTCACAAGCCTTTACCGAGGATCTCTGAAGTTTCTATAATTCAAGGATTTACTCAACGAAAATCGAGGGCGCAGTATATCCCATGGCCAGCATCGCCTGCATACTCGGAGACCATCCGCTGCGCTTGTGGGGATTGAGTTCGCGTGAACGCCTGACGCGCCAACTACGCGCCGCTGGCTTCACCACCATCGTCACCGAACTCGGCGCCGTGAGCGCCACCGACACCGTGCTGCTGGTACACGCCGGCTACCTGTTCGAGCAACGCACCATCAGCGCCCTCGCCAGGCAGCAAGATGCGTTGCTGGAATGCCCACGCGATGGTGGCCTGGCGGGCGCCATCGCGAACGGCGCGCGCGCCGCCGAATTCGCCGCGGCCCTGACCACCGCCAGCGCGACGCGCCCGACGGATGCGCGTCTTCTGCGACCGGCCGAGCTCGAACATTACGACGACCATCTGCGCCGTGTCGAACCGCCGCTGCTGGAACCGATGCGCGAAGAACAGCGCGACGCGCTGGAGAGCGTGCTCTACGGCAACGCCTACAAGGGCATCACCGATCTCGTCACCAAGTGGCTGTGGCCGCGCCCCGCGCGTCGCGTGGTCGGCTGGTGCGCGAACGCCGGCATCACGCCCAACATGGTCACCGTCACCGGCCTGCTGCTGGTGCTGGCCGCCACTTGGCTGTTCGCCCATGGCGCATTCGTCAGCGGCCTCGCATGCGGCTGGCTGATGACCCTGCTCGACACCGTCGACGGCAAGCTCGCGCGCGTCACGGTGCAATCGAGCAAGCTCGGCCACTGGCTGGACCATGGCATGGACATCGTCCATCCACCGTTCTGGTACGTGCTGTGGGGCACGGGACTCGGCGCCAGCATCGCGCCGGACACCGGGCAGCTGATGGTGCAATTGATCATCGGCGGCTATATCGCCGGGCGCGCGTTGGAAGCGCTGTTCCATGCGCTCGGCAGTTGCAGCATGTTTGCCTGGCGTCCCTTCGACGCCTATTTCCGCCTGGTCACCGCGCGGCGCAATCCCTGCCTCATCATCATGACGGCATGCGTGTTGGCGGGTCGCCCCGACTGGGCTTTCTACGGTGTCGCGCTGTGGACCGCCGGCAGCAGCGCGGTGATGGCCTTGCGCCTCGCCTACGCCACGCTCGAACGCCTGCGTCATGGTCCCTTGCGCTCGTGGCTGACCGACCCGGCGGCCGCCACCGTGCACGCACAGGCCTATCGCACTTTCGCCGGCACCCGCGGTGCCTATGGCTGAGTCGAGCGCGGGCAGCGTCAGCGAAAACGATCCGACGCTTGCCGCTTTCGTCGAGCACTTCGCCGCGCGCTTCGGCGCGCACCTCGTCGCGGTGCTCGCCTATGGCTCCTACCTGCGTGGCAAGCGCGACACGGTGCTTGATTTCTACGTTCTGCTGGACAGCTACGCGGCGCTGCCGCGCCTGCAAGGGCTGGCCAACCGCGCGCTGCCGCCCAACGTCTATCACGTCACGCTCGGCAGCGGCGAGGCACGCCAGGCGGCGAAGTTCGCGACCGTCACGCTCGAGCATTTCGCGCGGTCGATCGAGCACGACTTCCACTGCTATTTCTGGGCGCGCTTCGCGCAACCCTTCGTGGTGCTGTTCGCGCGTGACGAGGTGGTGCGCGAGCGGATCGGCAAGCTCGGCCTCGCGGCCGCGCGCCGCGTGCTCACCAGCAGCATCGCCAGCCTGCCGGAGACCTTCGACAGCGAGACGGCGTGGCGCCATGCGTTCACACTGAGCTATGGCGCCGAACTGCGCGCCGAGGATCCGGCAGCCGCGGCGCGCCTGTACGCCTGCTACGGCGACACGCTCGATGCGCATCTCGCTGCGCTGGCCGGTGAATTCGGTCTGGTACAGGACGACGCTAAGCGTTGGCGCCATACGCCCTCAGCGCTCGCCGCCACGCGCCTGCGGCACGAGTGGCAACGTCGACGCCGGCTCGGAAAGTTTCTCTCGGTGGCGCGCCTGCTGAAGGCCGCCTTCACCTTCAACGATCCGCTCGACTACGTGGTGTGGAAAGTCGCGCGTCACTCCGGCGTGGTCGAAGAGCCGACCCCTTTGCAGCGTCGCCATCCGCTGCTGTTCGGCTGGGGCGTGCTGTGGCGGCTGTACCGGCGCGGTGGTTTCCGCTGATGTTGCGCGACTGGTTGCAAATACCGGCGCTGAAACGCGTCCTGCAGAATTTCATGGTACTGGCCAGCGGACGCGCCGCCGGCGGCGTACTGGGCTTCATCGCGACCCTGCTCAGCGCTCGCGCGCTGGGGCCCGAAGACTTCGGCGTGGTGGCGATGATCAGCGCCTACGTGCTGGTGGTGCGCGGCTTCTGCAACATCAAGCCCTTCGAGGCCATCGTGCGCTATGGCGTGGCGCTGGCGGACGATCACGATCTGGAGGGACTCGCGCGCCTGCTGCGCGTGTCGCTGGCGCTCGATGCCGTCAGCGCGCTGTCCGGCACGATGATCGCGGTGCTGGTGGCCTGGCTTGGTGGGCCGCTGATGGGCTGGTCATCGTCGACCACCACCGTCGCCATGGGGTACAGCCTGATCCTGCTGGGCTCCGGCACGGCGACGGCCAGCGGCTCGTTGCGCATCTTCGATCGATTCGATGCCATCAGCCACGTACAGGTGTTTTCCAGCGTGTGGCGCCTGGCCGGCGTGGTGCTGGTCACGCAACTCGGCGCCGCCAGTGTCAGCACCATCGCCGCGGTATGGGCCACCGCGCAGTTCACACAGTACCTCGGCACCTCCTGGTATGGCGCCAGGGTGGTGTTCGCGCGCATGTCGTGGCGGCGCCTGCGCGGCCCGCTGGACCTCGGTGAAATGGGCCGCAGCCATCCGGGCATCTGGAGTTTCCTCAACGTCATCTATTGGCAGGCGACGCTGGATCTCGTGCCGAAATCCCTCGGCACTTTGTACGCCGGTGCGTTGCTCGGTCCACATGGCGCGGCCATGTTCCGCATCGCGCGCGAGTTCGCCAACGTCGTGGCCAAGCCCGCGCTGCTGGTACGCCAGGCCATCTATCCCGACCTGGCGCGGCTGCGCCATCGGCGTGACGACGCCTTCAACAAGGTGGTGGTGAGCATGGCAGCGATGATGGGCATCCCGGCGCTGCTGCTGGCGGTGGCCTCGCTGTGGCTGGGCGCGCCGCTGCTGAAACTGGCGGTGGGTGAGAACTACGTGCCGGCGGCCGGCCTGCTCACCTGGCTGATAGCGGCGGCCACGCTTGAAATGGCGGCCTCGCCCCTGCGCCCGGCCGGCTACGCGCTCGGTTGCGCGAAGGCGATGCTGGCGGTGCAGGTAGTGGCCTCGGTGGTGTTCATCGCCGCCTTTCAGGGCCTGACTCCGGCGCTGGGTGTGACCGGCCCGGGCGTGGCGACGGTCGCCATGTCGCTGGTCACGCTGCTCGGCATGGCCTTCGCGGTGCGGCGCGCGCTCACGCCCGCCGCGTGAATCAGCTCGCCGCGTAGCGTCCGACGCGCAGTTCGCGGCACACGCCGTCGAAGGCGCTGATGATGGCGTCGATGTGGGCCGGCGTATGGGCGGCGGTGATGCTGCAGCGGATCAGGCTGCCGCCATCGGGCGCCGCCGGCGGCAGGATGAGATTGGTGTACACGCCTGCATTGAACAAGCCCTGCCAGCAGCCGAAGGCGGTTTCCCGTTCGCGGAATGAAATGCCCACCACCGGGCTGACATGCGGCCCGAGATCGAGCCCGAGTTCGGCCAGGGCGCCATAGAGGTGATGGGCATTGGCCCACACCTGGTCGCGCAGTTCGGGCCGCGTGCCGAGCTTGTGCAAGGCGACGCGCGTGGTCGCGATTACCGAAGGACAGGGCGAGGCGGTGAAAATGTAAGGGCGACTCGCGTAGCGAAACAACGCCAGTTCCGGGTGTTTGCTGACGCAGAAACCGCCGATCGATCCCAGGCTCTTGCTGAAGGTGCCGACGATGAAATCGGTGTCGGCCTCGACGCCTTCCTGCTCGACCAGTCCGCGCCCGTGGGCGCCGTAGAGGCCGAGCGAATGAGCCTCGTCGACGAACAAGCAAGCGCCGAACTCGCGTTTGACCGCCGCGAATTCGGCCAGCGGCGCGCAGTCGCCGCGGATGCTGTACAGGCCTTCGGCGACGATCAGGGCCGAGCTCGCGCGCTCGCCCAGGCGACGCAGGCGGCTGGCGAGGCTGTCGGCATCGTTGTGCTTGAAGCGGAAGATGTCCGCACCGCTCAGACGGCAGCCGTCGAACAGGCTGGCGTGCGCTTCGGAATCGAGCAGCACCGGATCGCCGGGCGCCAGCAGCGCGGCGAGCGAGCCCAAGTTGGCCGAGTAACCGGTGGAGAACACCATCGCGTAAGGCGTGTCGAAAAACGCCGCCAGCTCTGCTTCCAGCAGCAGGTGATCGCGATAGGTGCCGTTGGCCATGCGCGAGCCGGTGGTACCGGTGCCGCACGCGGCGAGGGCGGCCTGGCCGGCGGCGATCGCGTCGGCGTCGAAAGTCAGGCCAAGATAATTATTGGTGCCCGCCATGATGGTGCGGCGGCCGTGGATGATGGCCTCGGTGGCGCTCACGACCTCCTCGATCACGACGTCGGTCGGATTGAGCGGCAGCGCACTCAGCGTGTCACGGGTTTGGCGCGCGGTCTCGAACTTGTCCAGCAACCCCATCGGATTCAGCCCTTCTGGAGTTTCTTGATGACGCCGGCGAGATCGGCAATGGTCTGCACGTCGGCCAGCGTGGCTTCGTCGATGGCAAGATCGAAGTGGTCTTCCACTTCGCACAGGTACTCGATGACTTGAATCGATTCCAGGCCCAGGTCGCCCACCAGGTTGGTGTCGGGAGACAGCGCCGTATCGGCGTCCAGGCTCTTTGCAAGCAAGCCCATCAATTGCTCTTCGACCGTCTGTTCAGTCATCACGTCGTATTTCCAAGGGCGCACACCCAGGCTATTGGCCAAACAAACGCGCGATGCCGGTGCGCAACGACACCTCTGGCACCCAGCCCGTAACCGCGCGCAGGCGCGAATTATCGCAGAGCCAGCTAGGCTCCGAAAGCTCGCGCACCTTGCCCGGCGTCAACATCGGCGCATAGCGAAACACGCGCGACAGCACGAGATTCGCGCGCGCGATGACGTCCAAGACCGCGCGCGGCACGGGCAACTGCAGCACCGGCATCGCACCCCGCGCACAGGCGATGATGTCCGCCCAGCCATGACCGCCGGCCTGTTCGTCGTCCGGTTCGAACGTCGCGCCGGTGCAGCGATCGCGGTGAGTAACGCACGCCAACACCGCGCGCCCCAGGTCTTCCACGTGCAATAGTGACAGGCGCTGCGCACGCGGTGCGACGATCAGCGCGAGACCGGCCCGAATGGCGCGAAACAGCGGCAGCATTTCCTGATCGCCCGGGCCATACACCGCCGGCGGGCGCAGAATTGTCCAGGGCAATGGACTCGCCCTCAGCACCTGCTCGCCTTCGAACTTGCTGTGTGCGTAATCAGACAGGTGCGGACGGGTGGCTGCAAGTGAGGAGATCAGGACGACGTGCGGCGGACTCGGCAACCGCGCGGCGGCGCGGCATACGTGTCGCAGGCCTTCGATGTTGGCGGCGGCAAAGTCGGCCGGCCCCGCACCGCGCACCGAACCGGCGCAGTAGACGATGACGCTGACGTCCTCGAGCGCCATCGTCAAGGCGCGCTCGTCGTCGAGCTTCAGCAGGCAGCGCTCGACGTCCGGCAGCAGGTGAGCGGCGTGGCGTGTATTCGGTCTGACCAGCGCGCGTACCGGCATGCCGGCGGCGCGTAGTTGGCGTTGCAGCTCGCGACCGATGAATCCCGTTGCCCCGCTCAGGGCGATGGGCGATTTCAGCCGACGGTCTTCATCCATGCGCACCCGCGACCGCGCTGCCGATCACGTTCTGCGAGCGCGCCAGGAAATCCTGCTTGGCCTTGGAACGGGACAGCTTGCCGGACGAGGTGCGCGGCAGGGTGCGCGGCGGCACGAGGTCGATGTGGCAGGTGATGCCGAAATGGGTGTTGATCAGCGAGCGCAGTTCATCGATCAGGCTGCGCATCTTGGCCGGGTTGGTTTCGCGTGACTCGACCACGATCACCACCTGGTCGGTGCCGGCGTCATCGGCGAAGGAGAACGCCGAGACATTGCCGAAGCGTACGCCCGGCAGGCTTTCCGCCACGTACTCGAGGTCGTGCGGCCAGATGTTGCGGCCGTTGACGATGATGACGTCCTTGCGGCGCGCCGTCACCACCACGTGGGAACCGACCCGGTAACCGATGTCGCCGGTATCCAGCCAACCGTCCTCGGACAGCACTTCGGCGGTCGCGGTCGGGTTCTGGAAGTAGCCCTGCATGACGCTCGGGCCGCGCAGGCAGATACGCCCGCACTGGTAGTCTGGCAGGTCGTTGCCGGCGTCGTCGCGGATGGCCATTTCGAAACTGGGCAGGATTTCGCCGCAGTCGACGAAGGTCAGGGTCTCTTCCGGCTTGTCGGCCTTGGCCGCGGACGGGATCTCGACGCGACCTTCGGTCGCCATGATTTCCTTGTCGACCTTGATCGAGCTGATGCCGGCATCGAGTTCCGCGAAGCTGATGGCAAGTGCGCATTCGGCCATGCCGTAGCAGGCCACGAAGGCACGCGGGTCGAACTTGGCGGGTTTGAGCACGTGCGCGAACTGGCGCAGCGGCTCAGGATGAATACGTTCCGCGCCCACGCAGGCCACGCGCCAGGAGCTCAGGTCATAGCGGTCCTGATCGGTCAGGCGCAGACGCTTGGCGCACAAGGCGTAGCCGAACGGCGGGCTGGAGGAAATGGTGCCGCGGTTCTGGGAAATGACCTTCAGCCACAGGCGCGGGCGCATGGCGAAGGTGCGCGGGCTGAGGTAATCGGCCGACAGCTGGCTGCCGAGCGGCAGCAGCACGAAGCCCACCAGGCCCATGTCGTGGTAGAGCGGCAGCCACGCGACCATGCGGTCCTGACGGGTGATTTTCAGACCATGCACGGCGATGTCGCGCAGGTTGGTCATCACGCAGTGTTGGGAGATCTCCACGCCACGCGGAAAACGCGTGCTGCCCGAGGTGTACTGCAAATAGGCAGTTTCGTCGGCGCGCAGCGGCTCGAGTTCGCAGTCGAGTTCCGGCAGCAGATCGAATTCGTCGGGAGTGCCGGCCTTGACCAGGTTCAGGCGCTCGACGGCCTGACGCAGGAAACCGACATGGGATTCGGGGGCGACGGCGATGTCGGCGCCGCAGCTGTCGAGCATGCGCTCGAGTTGTTCGACATAGGCTTTGCGCGCGCCGAGCTGGAAGCCGGCGGGCAGCGCGACGGGAATGTAGCCGGCGTACTGACAGGCAAAGAAAAACCGATGAAACATCGGTTCGGTCTCCGCCACGATGGCGACGCGCGCGCCGCGCTTGCAGCCCAGGCCGCGCAGACGGCGCGCCAGGGCTTGGGCCTGGATGCGCAGCTCGGCGTAGCTCAGAACGGCAAACAGCTCACCACGTCCATCGTAGAAGTTGTATCCAGCCTCGCCTTGGGCGGCATATTCGAGCGCGTCGATCAGGGTCGCGAAATCGGCGTTGCGCAGCGGCAATATGTTGTTGATTATCGTGGCTTTCATCATGATTCGAGTTGAATTGTACGGACTGAATCGACAAACCCGAGCGAGACTGGGTTGCCCCCCCTGACGCAGCGGCCGAGATTATAACCGGTTCGTAACATTAGTGAGATAGTTAAATTAAACCCGCAATATCTAGACAAAATGCCGCTGACCGGCATCGTCCTCCCCAGAACGATGCACGAGGCAAGGTGTTCGGTGCTGCTTCCCCCATTCCGGGGCCGATTTTGCCCCCTAGTTAGCACTTCGTGCAACGCGTTTGTCATGGTCGGGGGCTGGGTGGGGGTATCGGCGCAATACCGGAATCCCACGGAAGAGGGCTTTTTCGGCGCCCTCCACGGCGTTCGGCGCGGCCGTGGAGGGGCATGATCGAAAGGGTGTGATGCAGTGCGAAGACCGCTCGACGGCTCACTCAAATACGCCGTGCAAGCGCCAACGCTGTTCCCCATCGAGCTCCTTATAGACCCACAGACGGCTGCCCCGGGTGGTCCTGGCAATGAAGTAGTCACGCGCCAGCCCACGTTCATCCCACCATCCGGTATCGATGCGCTCACGGGCGGGAACCAAACGCAAAGGACCGTCGAATTGAGGTATGCCATGCTGGGTGGACAAGGTGACGGGCTCTCTGACCAACCACACGGGGCGTGTGTTCAATCCGTCGGAAAAAAGAGTTTTGGTGCCGCCCCTGCGTACCGGCTCATCGCTTTCGCGCCAACGCCAGGCGGCCTCGGGACGATGGTCCGGCTGCAGTTCCATGGCCCGCAACGCCTCCGAACCGCAGCGGGAGCGCAGCCGATCGATGAAATTGGCGTAAGCCTCGCCCTGCGCGTGATGCCGGACGCCAAACAGGTCCGCACCGATGGTCGGGTTGCCCGACACCAGTTCGTCCACTTTCAATTCCATTGCGGTTACCGGTGCCTTGAGCGTCATGCGCATGAGCGTCTCGCGCAGCAGCAGCAGCATGTGATCGTGATCACGCGTCGGCTGGGTGAGATGGATATCGAAGCGTTCCTCGTCGCGCGCGCCATTGGCGAGTCGCCAGCGCAGGCGGCGGGTCATGGCGGTACGGGCGCGCAGATAGCCCTGCAACTGCAGCAGCAGTCGCTCACCGGCGGTCACCAGCGCCTGGGCATTGCGTACTTCCCAGGGCAGTTCGACCGCGGCGTCGAACACTTCCGGGGCAGGCATGGCCACGCGCGGGTCGCGGGCCTGCCCATACAGGCGGTCAAAAGTATCGAGCAGGGCGGGCGACAAACGTCGCGCCAGATCGGCGCGCGACAGGCGTCGGCATTCGCCGAGGGTACGTACGCCGATACTCTGCAGGGCTTCCTGTTCGGCGGGTGACAGGCGCAACACCTCCAGCGGCAAGCCGCCGAGATGGCGCCCCAACTCATGTTCATCCTGCACCACGGTGCGATTGGAACCGCGCGCCAGCAAGGTGGCCGCCAGCGGCGTCGGCGCCACCGCGTACTGCGCGCGATAACCCAACTGCTTGAGGCCTTGACGCAAACGCGCCAGCAAACCGTCGAGGCCATGAAACAGGCCCAGGCTGCCGCGCACTTCGAGCAGCACGCCATCGGGCGGCGCCAGGCTCACCAGCGGCGTCATGTGCATCGCCCACACCCCGAGATTCTCGAGAGCCTGCTGCTCGGCCCGTGCATTGCGCTCGAGTTCGACGATATCGCCCAAGGCATGGGCGGCGCCCAAGGGCATGCCGGCACGGATACCCAGGGTGGCGGCCCGCGTATTGGCCATCAGCACCTTGCGACGACTGCCCTCCCCCTGCACCAGCACGCAGGCCCGATGCTGGGCCATGCCGCGCGTCAGCACTTCGAGTGGCAGTTGCGGCAGATGGACATGCAGCCACAGCGCGCTCGCGGGCAGTGTCCTGACGGCCGAACGAACGTCGCCGACCGCGCGCATCGCGGCCGGCATGGCGGCGGCATGGGGGGACATGGAGGGCAATAAACGGGGCATGGCTCATTTCCTTTTTTATAGTTGCAGTTGGCAATGCAAACCGGTGCGGGCTCCCCGCGCCTTGCGCAATTTCACGCGCACGCTCGCGGGACGGCCGGGCGCGCCGGGCAGCGGCTCGGCCAAGGCTTCGATTTCGAGTCTCAAGGGCGCGGGGGACGGCTGGCTCGCGTGCTGCGCCGGACGGAATACCACCCCCCAGGTCGAGCCGGTCTCGGCGGCCAGCTGCAAACGACGCAGGCGCAGATTGGGCAGCGCATCCAGCCATAACAAGGCCGCGCCGCAATCATCGAAGCGCAGCGCCTGTTCAAAAGCCCATGTCGCCTGCACGCGGGTGCGCGCGTCGTCGCCCGGCAGGTCCACCACCAGGACGCGGGTCAGATCCAGGCCGTGCCCCGCGAGCGCGGGCGAGTAAGGCACATGGGGCGGCGCGACCCAGATGATCCAGCGCCCCTCGTGGCTCAACCGGGCAAGCGCCGGCAGCACCAGTCGCAAGGCACCGATGCCCATGTCGGACGACAGGATCTCGGTCAGTCCATGGCGCGGCCAGCCGCCTCCCGGCAACAGCGCATCGAGGGCCGCATGGCCGCTGGCCATGCCGGCGGCCGTCGCAACGCCGCCGCGGGCGCGCCATACGCAGGCACGCTTCAAGAGCTCGTCGAGGCTCATTGCCAGTGGGTTCTCAATACCCCGACGCCCAGGCCCTCGATAACGAAATCGCGGGCGCCCGGCTCGATCTCGATGGGGGCGAAATCGGGGTTTTCCGGCAGCAGCGTGATGCGACTGCCGCGCTGGCGAAAGCGTTTGACGGTCACTTCATCATCGATACGCGCGACGACCAGCTGCCCGTTACGCGCCGTGCGCGCGGCATGCACGGCCAGCAGATCGCCATCGAGAATGCCGGCGTCGCGCATGCTCATGCCGGTGACGCGCAAGAGGTAGTCGGCGCGCGGCTTGAAGAGCTCGGGCGCGATCGCGCAGTGGTCTTCAATATGTTCGAGCGCCAGCAGCGGCTGTCCGGCCGCGACCCGCCCGATGATCGGCAGACCCTGCGCGGCGCTGGCGGCATCGCCCGCGATACGTATGCCGCGCGAGGAACCGGGCAGGAGTTCGATCACGCCCTTGCGCGCCAGGGCGCGCAGATGCTCCTCGGCGGCATTGGCGGAACGGAAACCGAGTTCGGCGGCGATTTCCTGGCGCGTGGGCGGCATGCCGGTCTGCTGCACGCTGCGACGGATGAGGGCGAGGATTTCCGCCTGGCGGGCCGTGAGTCCTGTGACCATGACGAAACCTGTATATAAAAACAGCTGTCAGTATATACAGGCGACGCGGGTCCGCAAGCCCTGCGGCGGGCTTGCCCGTGGTCGGCATCATGCTGCGCTGTGGCTATACTGCCGCCTGCCCCACGCCGAGTATTTTCCAAGCGCCCATGTCCATCGCCCACGCCGCTTGCCGGGCCAGGCTCGGTCTCCGTTCGTACCGTCTTGCGCCGCGCCGCGCCTGCCCATGACCCGCTCACGCCACAGTCTTCGGCGCATGCTCCGCGCCTGCGGCAACTCACTACGCGGCCTGCTACTGGGATGGCGCTTCGAAACCGCCTTCCGCGAAGAAGTGATGCTCGGCGCGGCGTTGCTGCCGCTCAGCTTCTGGGTGGGACGCGATGTGCTGGACTACGCCCTGCTGATCGGCAGCGTGCTGATGCTGATGGTCACGGAGTTGTTCAACTCCGCCATCGAAGCCCTGAGCGATCGCGTGAGCACCGATTACCACGAGCTGTCGGGACGCGCCAAGGATTACGCCGCGGCGGCGGTGCTGCTCGCCGCGCTGGTGATGGTGGCGGTGTGGGGCGCGATAGCCTGGCTGCGCTTCGCCGTCGACTGAGGCACGGCGCGGCCGGCGACGGACGAACTCAGCGCAGCGCGCGCGCGAGGGCCTTGCTGGTGGCCTGCAGGCGTTCGATCAGCACTTCCTGAAACGCACGATTCAGACGCACCTGGCCTGGCAGTGACGCCCATTCCTTGAAGTCACGGTCGACCTTGATGATGGTCGCGTCACGATTGGCGACCACGCTCGCGGTGCGGCCGGTATTGGACAGGTATTCCATCTCGCCAAAGCATTCGCCGGCGTCGAGATCGCGTATCCGCGTGCCGTTGATCGAGACCGACACCGAACCTTCCGCCAGCACGTAGAAAGCGCGCTCCTTGTCGCCTTCGGAAAACACCGCCTCGCCGCCGATGTAATTACGCCAGCTCGCGACCTTGCACACTTCCTTCAATTCGTTCTTGGAAAACTGCGCGAAGAACGCCAGATCCTTCATCTTGGCCAGCTTCTCGTCCTCGCTGAGCATGATCGGCGAGCGTTCCAGCGCCTCGAGCAGCTTGTCGAGGTCCTGCACGATTTCGTGGCCGGTCTTGTAGCGGCCGGCGAGATCCTTGGTCAGCATCTTCCTGACCACTCGCCAGACGATTTCCGGTATCTCGGGGCACACCTCGGTCAGCGGCGGCGGCTCCTCGCACACCACTTTCTGGATCAGGCTGGACAGGCCCTTGGCCGCGAACGGCGGCGTGCCGGCCAGCATTTCGTAGAACACCGAACCCAGCGAGAACAGGTCCGACTGCGGCGTCAGCTCCTTGTCCTGGGCCTGTTCGGGCGACATGTACAAGGGCGAACCGAACCAGCCGATGATCTGGGTCTGGTCGACGCCCATGCGCCGCGCGATGCCGAAATCGCCGAGCTTGGCCACGCCCGACTCGGTCAACATGATGTTGGCGGGCTTGATGTCCCGATGCAGTACGCCCTGGGAGTGGGCGTAATCGAGCGCGTCCGCCGACTGGCGGATGAGCTTGATCACGGTCTTCAGGGGCAGCCGTGTGTCCGGCTTGCAGTAGGTGCGCAGGGTGTCGCCGCCGTTGATGAACTCCATCACCATGTACGGCGTGCCCTGCACCTCGCCGGCCTCGTAGACCTTCAGGATGTTGGGATGATCGAGCCGCCCGGCCGAGCGCGCCTCGTTGACGAACATGCGCTTGGCCATGCTCTCGCCATCGTCCTCGGCATCGGTGTTGGTGGCGACCTTGATCGCCACCGCGCGGTCGACATAGGCGTCATGGCCCTTGTAAACCAGGCCCATCGAGCCCTTGCCGAGCACATCGACGACGTCGTACTTGCCGATCTTGTCCGGGATGTTGTCCTGGTTCATGGCAATCCCTGGTCTTACGGCGCGAGCTGCGCCTGCTCACAAAGGTCGTACAGGAAGTCGACGCCGATTTCGCGCATGGTCGGCGCGAGATCGAGGCCGCGCTCCTGCTTGGCCATGGTCTTCTTGCCCATGAAGTGCACCAACTCGTTGATCGACTTGGCCATCGCGAAGTCCTTGGGGTTCTTCTGCGCATCGTTGACGAAGGACGACTTGATGGTGACGTAGTCGACTTCCAGGCGCTTGAGATAATCGTAGTTGTCGTGACCGCTGCCGAATTCATCGAGCACGAAGCGACAGCCGAATTCACGCAGGGTCGTGATCAGATCGCCGGCCTCGGCGAGGTTCGCCACCACGTCGCGGTCGGGGATCTCGAAACAGATCTTGCCGGGCGGCACCGGTGTTTCCATGAACTCGGTCATGATCTGCTGGGGCAGGTTTTCGTTCTTCATGGACGCCGACGACAGCGGCACGATCACCACCGCATAGCGTTCGAGTTCGTCTTCGTGGCCCTGCATCCAGGCCAGGGTTTGGCGGAAGCTCCACATGTCGATGTCCGCCGCGCCCTTGGCGCGCGCCAGCGCCGGGGCGAACAGCTGCGCCGGAATCGACTTGTCGGCACGGTCACGCGCGCTGACCGCCACGTGCAAGGCCGGCGGCACGCTGCTGTCGGTGAGGCAGACGACGCTCTGCGCCAGCAATACCAGGCGCTCGCGCTCCAGGGCCTTGCCGGCATAGGCCACCATCTGTTCGAGGGCGCGTCGTTGCTCGGATTCGCTGCCGGCCACGAACAACGAACCGCTGCCACTGGCGCGCGCTGTCTCGCAGGCGTCGCGCGCCGCGCCGAGCAGACCCTCGGCCTGCACCACGGCATCGTCGCTGCCGGACAGGCCGATGACCACTTCCGCGCGTATGGCGCTGACCACGGTCTCGGCGCTGGACAGCGCTTGCTCGCTGAGTTCGACGGTCTTGTCGCCGTCGTCCGGCACGCTGTCGTCCAACACCAGCGATACGGCCTTCAACGCTTCACAGGCCGCCAGCAGCTTCTTGTGCGCCGCCTGCACGCCGCCGGTCGGCCAATACACGCCCAGCTCCGAGCCGCTCAGGCGCCCGTAGACGAGGCCTTTCACGCGCAGCGACTGTTGCAAGGCGTCGGCCACCGCTTTCAGCAGGCCGTCGCCGGTCTCGACACCGAATTCGTCGTTGACCTGTTTCAGGTTCTCGATCGAGATGTGGCAACAGGCCGCGTGCTTGGTGCCGCCGACGTCGCCGCCGGCCAGGGCGGCATCGATGGCTTCCGTGTAAAAACGTCGCAGCAGGAAACCGGTCAGCGCATCGCGCGTGGCTTGCTCCTCGACCTGGCTGTGCAGTTGATCGACCACGCCCAGCATGGCGCGCTCCAGCGGCGCGCTTTCGACCTCGTGCTCGAGGATGCGCAGGATGCCGCGGCGCAGGTACATCGCGACCTGCTGCAGGGTCAGGGTGCTGGCCTTGTTGCCGATTTCGTCGACGAACACGAAAAGATGGTTGCGCGGCTCTTTCCACACCAGGCTGACCAGGCTCGGATTGGCCGAATTGGCGTTCATCATGGCCTGCTGGCCGATCTCGAGTTCACGCGAACGGTCGAGCCAGCGATTCCATTCCTCGGGCAGATTGGCGCGGTCCAGCGTGGTGTCGGTGGCCTCCAGCGACTGGCCACGCCGTTCGTCGAGCACGCGCTGCTGCTGCTCGCAGGATGCCACCACGCTCTGCACGTTCTGATCGTATTCGGCGCGCTGCTCTCCGAGGATACCGTCGAGTTCGGCGACCAGCGGCGCGATCACGTCCACGTCGTCGATGAAGCTGCGATTGGCGCGCACCACCAGTTCCTCGACGCGCTCGTTGCGGCGCTGGAAGGATTCGCCCTTGCCGTCACGCACCTGGGAAATGCGGTCGACCAGCTGACGTACCGGGTGCTGGGTCGAGGCGAAAAATTCCTGGTCGAGCATTGCCGCGCGGTGCACCGACGGCTGCAGACGCGTGAGGTGGCTCTTGGCGCTCTTGGCGATGAAGGCGTCGTGCAACAACGCGCTGAAGAGATTGGCCACCACTTCGATGGCATCGGCGGCCTCGCCACCGATGAGCTTGCGTGGCGCGCCGTCGCCGATCAGGGCGTCGGTGATGCGCCGTTTCAGATCCGCGACATCCAGCAATGCCGGCGCCTGGGCATTGGCATAGTCCTGCTGGAGATCGGACAGGCCATCCAGGACCTGGGTGCGGCTGTAGTCGCCGCGCATGCGCAAGGACTCACTGAGGTCGCTGCCGGCGTCGGGGCTGAGCTGGCGGCGCAGCGCGAGCTGCGCCTGGGCAGTGGAGTAGCCTTGCTGCATGCTGGGCGCGGAATAACGCATGCCGCTGGTCACCCAGCCCGCCGGCAGCCCGAAGAATTCACCGGTAGTGCCATGCATGCCGCCGCCACCGTCGCTCACGACGTGTCCGGGCGCCGCCGCGCTCACCATGGTCTGGGCGCCGGCTACTGCAGCGCCCGGTGCCAACGATGCGGGATCGGCGTCCGCAGGCCAAGCCGGCGGTGCGCCCTGCACCGCGTAACCACCCGCCGGCACGCTGGGCGATGCGCCCTGCACCGCGTAACCGCCCGCCGGCACGCTCGGCGGTGCGCCCTGCACCGCGTAACCGCCCGCCGGCATGCTGGGTGGCGCGCCCTGCACCGCGTAACCACCCGCCTGCATGCTGGGTGGCGCGCCCTGCACTGCGTAACCACCCGCCGGCACGCTGGGCGGCGCGCCCTGCACTGCGTAACCACCCGCCGGCACGCTCGGCTGAGCGCCCCGCACCACGTGGCCAGGCATGGCGGCGGCTTGGCCCGCGGCGAAGTGCGGCGATCCGCCCGGCGGCGGCGCGGTGGCGGGCGGGGCCATGGGCACGCCTGATGCGCTCGGCATGCTCGGCATGGCAGCGCTCACCGCGTAGGGTGCGCCCGCCGGTCCGGCATGGGGGCCGGCGCACGGCCCTGGTAGTTATCAGGGCCGGGCATGAGGTCGAGCATGGCGTCGTCGCCCGGCTCCACCGACACCGGCGTATCGGCTTCCGGCAGCGGTGCATCGAAGCTCGCCGAGGCTTCGCCGCGCCGTTTGGCGACCGGCTTGTCCTTTTCTATGACCTTGAGGATGTCGTGCGCGATGAGCAGCGCATTGACCTCGTCGTAGAAGCGCCCGAGATTGCCCGACATCACCTCGTGCAGCACCTTGTAGATGCGCGCCGTGGCGCGACGGTCCGACTGCAGACCTTTCAGGCACTCGGAAATCGCATTGCACAGCGCGCCGGGGCTGATCGGCATGGAGCCCAGATCGACGTCACGATTGGCGAGGTAGCTGAAGCGCCGCCCCAACGCGAACAAGGGCTCGGAGAATTCGGGTTCCAGTTCCGAGACCATCTCGGAAATCACCAGGAATTCCTCGAACTCGTCCTTGTCGACCAGCGACAGGTCGGCGAGACCGACCGACTTCGGATCCTTGTCCAGTTCGGCGAGCGGATCCGAGAGGATCGCGACACCGGTCTCGACCCGCCTCGGCACCGCTTCGATGATGCGCTGCTTGCGCCCGCGGATCTCGCGCTGCGCATCGAGCAGGCGGTTCTGATCGACGTTGTTGCCGGCGTCGCGCGCGGCCAGGAACAGCACCTCGTCGACGCGCTCGACGAAGCGCTCACACAGGTGACGCACATGCTCGGCACACAGCTTGGCCATCGGCCCCGAGAGGGCCGCGAACTCCGGTGCGAAGCGCTGTTGCGTGCGGCCCAGGGCGGCCTCGCCAGCAGGCGCCGGCGGCGGCGCGCTGGCCGCCGCCAGGTGACCGAGCAGTTCCACCGCCTTCGCATCGGGGTTGACGAAGGACACGCCGATGCCCTTGGCCACCGCGCGCGCAATATCGAGCTGGATCTGGAAGTCCTGCTTGACGCCGTCGACGAACAGCGCGAAGAACAGCATCGCCGACGCGTTGGCCGGCAGGTTGGCATAGGCCGCGGGATCGGCGGCGATGAACATGCCGCCGACGCAGAAGTCACGCACCGTGCAGGGCACGGGCGTACGCCCGGCGATGCCGATCAACCCGTCGAGATTGATCGGCAGGCGCGCAAAACGACGCTGCTCAGCGCCGCTGACCATGTCCCCACCCTCTTGTCATTTGAACGCTTGTCTTACCCGCAGGATCCGCCCGCCCATGCTGCCATGGCCGTCGCCGCCCATCGGCGTCGGCACGCCCAATCGCGTCATGGAATTCGTCGCTCGCGCCGCAAGCAACACCCGCGGCGCGGGCGCCCGGCGACACGTTGCCATCATGATGTGGCGAACTTCGAACGCACCGCATTGTAACACCCGGGACATCGGATTAACGGATTTCGCGGACCGCGCACGCAGCCAAGCCTCACCCTGAAGCATGGCGCGACACGCGGCGCTGACGTCAATCAATCCACGGGCGCGACGGCGGCGCGACGGCGCCCGTCGCATGGCGCCTGGAAGAGCGCAAACCCCCCTATAATCGCCAGCCATCACGACCACCGTTCGACCCGCCCATGGATTCCAAACCCGATCACGCCACCAGCCACTTCATCCGCCACATCATCGATGCCGACCAGGCTTCGGGCAAACACGGCGGGCGCGTCGCCACGCGCTTTCCGCCCGAGCCCAACGGCTACCTGCACATCGGCCACGCCAAGTCCATCTGCCTCAATTTCGGCATCGCCGAGGAATATGGCGGCGCCTGCAACCTGCGTTTCGACGACACCAACCCCGACACCGAGGACGAGGAGTACACCAACGCCATCCAGGCCGATGTGCGCTGGCTGGGCTTCGACTGGGCGGAGCGCCTGTTCCACGCCTCGGACTACTTCGAAGCCCTGTACGGCTACGCCTGCGACCTCATCCGCAAAGGGCTCGCCTACGTCGACAGCCAGAGCGCCGAGGACATCCGCGCCACGCGCGGCAGCCTCACCGAACCCGGCGTGCCCAGCCCCTACCGTGACCGCGGTGCGGCCGAGAACCTCGACCTCTTCGCGCGCATGCGCGCCGGCGAATTCGCCGAGGGCGCGCACATCCTGCGCGCGCGCATCGACATGGCCTCGCCCAACATCAACATGCGCGACCCGGCCCTGTTCCGCATCCGCCATGCGCCCCACCACCGCACCGGCGAGGCCTGGAAGATCTACCCGATGTACGACTACGCGCACTGCATTTCCGACGCGCTGGAAGGCATCACCCACTCGCTGTGCACACTTGAATTTGAAAATAACCGCGCCCTCTACGACTGGGTGCTGGACCAGCTCGAGGTGCCCTGCCACCCGCAGCAGATCGAATTCGCGCGTCTCGAGCTCAACTACACCATCACCAGCAAGCGCAAGCTTCTGACCCTGGTGCGCGACGGCCACGTCAGCGGCTGGGACGACCCGCGCCTGCCGACGCTCAAGGGCATGCGGCGTCGCGGCTATCCGCCGGCCGCCATCCGCACCTTCTGCGAGCGCGTCGGCGTCACCAAGAAGCAGACCGTGATCGACATGGCGGTGCTGGAGAACTGCGTGCGCGAGGAACTCGACCGCGGCGCGCCTCGCGCGCTGGTGGTGCTGGACCCGCTCAAGGTCGTCATCGAGAACTTCGCGGCCGACCAGGTGGAATGGCTGGAAGTGCAGAACCACCCCAAGGATCCGGCCTTCGGCACGCGGCGCATGCCGCTGACGCGCGAGATCTACATCGACCGCGACGATTTCATGGAAGACCCGCCCAAGAAATACCACCGCCTGGCGCCGGGCGCCGAAGTGCGCCTGCGCTTTTCCTACGTCATCCGTTGCACCGAGGTCATCAAGGATGCCGACGGCCGCGTGGTGGAACTGCGCTGCCAGTACGATGCCGGTACCGCCGGTGGCCAGAATCCGGAGGGGCGCAAGGTCAAGGGCATCATTCACTGGGCCTCGGCCACGCATGGCGCGAGCGTGGAAGTGCGCCTCGTCGACCGCCTGTTCAACGTGCCCGACCCGGCCGCGCAGGACGACTTCCTCGCCCACCTCAACCCGGACTCACTGGTCGTCGTGCACGCCGCGCGCGCCGAGCCGGCTTTGCTGGACAGCGCCGCCGACAGCTTCCAGTTCGAGCGCGTCGGCTACTTCTGTCGCGACCAGGTCGATTCGCGCGCTGATGCGCCGGTATTCATTCGCACCGTGACCCTGCGCGACACCTGGGCAAGGATCAACGAAGGCGACGGCGCCTGAGGCAGCGCGCCAGGGCGCGGCGGCTTACTTGCCGCTCATGCCCCACACCCCGTCCCAGTCCGGCGGCGGCGCCTGCTCGGCGAAGCGCATCGTCCTCGCGAGCAACAGGCGCGCCGGCTGATCGTCGGGCGCGATCGCCAGCACGGCTTCGAAATGGGCCGTTGCCGCACGCCAGTCGCGGGCGCGGTAGGCCGCCAGGCCGCGCGCGTAGCGGTCCAGCAATTCGGATTCGCCGGCGGGCGCCGATTGCGGGCCATGGCCGCGCACCTCGAACACCGCCAGCGGCTCGTGCTTGCCGCTCACCCTCAACCAATCGATTTCGCGCACACGGTACTCGTCGCGCAGCTGCGCGCGCGTCGCGGCGCTGATCAGGATGCCGGTGCCGAGGTACTTGTTGGCGCTTTCCAGGCGTGCCGCGACATTCACGCCGTCGCCCACCACGGTGTAGTCCATGCGCCGCGTCGAGCCGATGTTGCCGGCCACCACGTCGCCCGAGTTGATGCCGATGCGCACTTCCAGGCCGGGTTTGCCGGCCGCGGCCTGACGCACGTTGAATTCGACCAGCGCCTGCTGCATGCCCAGCGCGGCTTTCACCGCGTTGTCGGCGTCGTGCTCCGACGCGAACGGCGTACCGAACACCGCCATCACCGCGTCACCGATGAACTTGTCGAGTATGCCATGGTGCTCGAAGACGATTTCCACCATCTCGCTGAAATATTCATTGAGCAGCGACACCGTCTGTTGCGGCCCCAGGCGCTCGGCGATGCCGGTGAAGCCCTTGATGTCGGAAAACAGCACCGTCGCCATCTGCGAGCGCCCGCCCAGCACCGACTCGCCGGCCGCCAGCACCTGCTCGGCGACCGGCGCGGTCATGTAGCGCGCCATGGTCGCGCGCAAGCGTTTTTCGCGCGTGATGTCTTCCATGATGATGGTGCAGCCGAGCGGCGCGCCGTCGGGGGCGGCGAGCGGCGTGGTCTGGTAGTTGACGGCCACCGTGCCGCCGTCGAAGTGGCGCAGGCTTGCATCGACACCGAACTCCGCCACGCGCTCGGCGAGCACCTTGTGGATGCTGGCCAACAACCACGGGTTGGCGCGGCGAAACAGCCTGTCGGTCGAGGCGCCGAGAATTTCGTCGGCGCGCACGCGCAACAGCTTGCGTGCCGCCTGGTTGAGTTTGACCACGTTGCCGAGATTGTCGATGGTCAGCACCGCATCCGACAGGCTGCGCAGCACGTTTTCGCTGTAATTGCGCTCGTCCAGCACTTCGCGGAACAGGCGCGCGTTGTCGAGCGCGATGGCGCTTTGCGCGGCAAGCATTTCCAGGCGCCGCTGATCGCGCAGGCGAAACGGCCCGCCGCGCCGGTTGAGCACCTGCACCACGCCTATCGGCACGCCGTGCTTGTCCAGCACCGGCACGCACAATATCGAACGCGTGCGGTAGCCGGTCCTGCGATCGACATCGGCATTGAAGCGCGGGTCGGCGTAGGCGTCAGGGATATTGACCGCGCTGCGCGTGGTGAACACCTCGCCGGCAATACCGAGCCCGGCCGCAATGCGGATCTCGCGCTCGGCCAGGCCCTCGGCCACGCGCGACCACAGCTCATCGCTGGCCGCGTCGTACAGGAACAGCGTGCTGCGTTCGGCATCGAGCAGGTCGGTGGCGATGCTGATGATCTTGCGCAACAGCTTGTCGATGTTCAGTTCCGACGACACCGCCTGGGTCACGGCCAGGATGTGCGCCTCCTCGCGTTGCGAGGCGCGTGCGCGCTCGGACAACTGCGCGGTCTCCAACACCATCGAGGCATGGGTGGTGAAGGCCTGCAGCAGCGCGCAATCGGCCAGCGTGAAATCGCCCTGGCGTTTGTTCAGCACTTCCGTCACGCCGATGATGTCGCCGGCGCGTGTGCGCAATGGCACGCACAGGATGTTGTGGGTGTGATAGCCGGTGGCGGCGTCGACCGCGCTGTTGAAGCGGGGATCGGCGTAGGCGTTGTGAATGATGGCGGGCTGGCCATGGCTGAACACGCTGCCGGCGATGCCGGCGTCGGCGGCGAAGCGGATCTCGTCGACCATGTCGCCCTGCGCGACGCGCGAGAACAACTCGCGGCTCTCGGCGTCGTACAGAAACAAGGAACTGCGATCGGCGTCGAAGGCTTCGGTGATGAGCGTCATGAGGCGCGTCAGCAGCACGTCGAAGGACAGTGACTCGCGCACTTTCTGGGTGGCTTCGACCAACGCGTCCAGGCGCCGCGCGAGGTCGTCCACCAGCAGCATGAGTTCATCGCGCTCGGAAGGCGCGAACACGTCGACCGCGCGCTCGAGGATGCTGTCCTTGAGTCGCCGCTCGAAGATTTCGGACACCACTGGCGCGGCGTCCAGGTTGCGCTTGATCATGTCGTTCGCCCGCTCGGCATGTCGCGGCTGACGAGGCCCGCTGCGCCGACGTATCGTGAATCGCGAGACGCGCCCGCCGCGCGGCGCGTGATGGCGGGAGTGTGGATGAGCGCGACGCGCGCCCCGGTGATCGGGCGCAGGCGTTGCCAATTGTTAACGTGAGGGAAACGATTGCTTACAATCGACGTCGCGTCCATTGTCAGCGTGCCTGGCGCACGCCGGCATCGGTCCACGCCCTGGTAGCTCAGCGGATAGAGCAACCGCCTCCTAAGCGGTAGGTCGCAGGTTCAATTCCTGCCCAGGGCACCAATCTCGCCGTCCTCTCCCTGCCCGGCGCGGCCGCGCCCGCTCAAAAAACGCCCCGCGCGGCCGATGTGGTGTCCACCATTGAACGTTATCCCGATGGCAGCGCGACCGAGGACGATGACCATGAGCGCCGCACGCATACGCAAACTGTTGACCATCCTGGCGCCGCACGCCGACGAGCCGCGCACCGAGAGCCGTCGTGCCGCCGCACTGGCGGTGATCGACAATCCCTGCCGCGGCATCTACGCCCACGATCTTTCGCTGTTGGCGCCGCTCGGCCAGCAGCTGGCCGGCATGCTGGGACTGCGGGCGGCGGCGGCGCTGGGCCTCAAAGCGGGCCAGATCGCAAGCTACGGCAAGGCCGCCATCATCGGAGAGGAAGGCGATCTGGAGCACGCCACGGCCATGCTCCACCCGCAATTGCTGGGGCCGTTGCGCTCCCACAACGCCGCCAGTTCGGCCCTCGTGCCCTCGGCGCGCAAGTGCGGCGGACTCGGCACCGTCATCGAAGTGCCGCTCGGGCGCAAGCAGGTCAATGCCTTCGGCCACTGTTTCGAACAAATGGCGGTGCAGGTGCTCGACGCGCCGCATCCGCACGAGATCGTGATCGCGGTGGCGGTGGCCGACCGCATGCTGGCCCCGCCCCACGCGGCGGGCGACAACGTCGTCAGTTTCTACAGTGCACACCGCCGCGGTGCGGCGGCGGCGCACCTGCGTTCCATCAGCTGAGGAGCGAACGACGGCGCGGGCTGGCCAGGACCGGCGGCGGCCGGTTAACTATCGACACCCGTACCGGCATCGGAGCGGGCGAGTCGATGCTGGTGGATGGCGCGTCCTTCAGGCCGAGCGGCGCGCGCGCGCCGACCACCACTCACGCCACGCCACCACCAGCGTCGGCAACGCCGGGATGATGATCAAGGCCAGGATCACGGCCGTCAGGTTGTTCTTGATCCAGGCAATGTTGCCGAACCAGTAGCCCGCCACGCACAGCGATACCACCCACAGCAGACCGCCGGTGATGTTGTAGAACTGGAAACGCGCATGGGTCATGGCCGCGACGCCGGCCACAAACGGCGAGAAGGTGCGCATGAAAGGCAGGAAGCGCGTGAGGATGATGGTGATGGCGCCGTGCTTCTCGTAGAACGCATGGGTCTTGTCGAACGCGGCGCGATTGAAAAACCGCGAGTCCGGCCACTGGAAGACCTTGGGTCCCAGTGCGCGCCCTATCCAGTAGTTGCTGGTATTGCCGAGGATGGCCGCCGCTGCCAGCAGCCCGATCAAGGTCGCCAGCGAGAACTGGCCGCGCGCCGCGAAGGCGCCGGCCACGAACAACAGTGAATCTCCCGGCAGGAACGGCAGCACCACCACGCCGGTCTCGATGAACACGATCGCGAACAGGATGGCGTAGGTCCATACGCCGTAGTCTTCGATCAGTTCGGCGATGTGATGGTCGAGATGGAGAATGAAATCGACGAGGGTCAAGAGGATGTCCATGGGCGCTCCTTGATCAGCGCCCAATGATACCCGACGCGCTTGCGCGCCGGTCGCGCCGCGCGTGCGGGCTTGCGCGCCGCCTATTGCGCCACCCAGCCACCATCGACCGGCAAGGCCACGCCGGTCACATAGCTCGACTTGTCCGACATCAGCCACGCCACCGCATCGCCGATCTCATGGGGCTGCGCCACCCGCCGCAGCGGCACCGAGCCGATCAGTTGCTCGCGTATCTTCACGCTGGCGTCGGTCACGCGCTCGAGCATGGGCGTTTCGATGAAGCCCGGACAGACCGCGTTGACGCGGATGTTCTGGCGCGCGTACTCCAGCGCCACGGTCTTGGTCAGGCCCACCACGCCATGCTTGGCCGAGTTGTAGGCAGCCGCGCCGGGAATGCCGATGAGGCCGGCCGCCGACGCCGTGCTGACGATGGCGCCGCCGCGCCCCTGTCGCAGCATCTGCTCGAGCTCGCATTTCATGCAGATGTAGACGCCGGTCAGGTTGACGGCGATGACACGCTGCCAGTCGGCCAGCGGCAATTCCATGATCTTGGCGGTCGGCCCCTCGATGCCGGCGTTGTTGAACGCGCAGTCGAGGCCGCCATGACGCTCGGCGATGGCGGCCACCAGGGCCCGCACCGCCTCGTGGTCACTGACGTCCACGTGCCGGTACTCGGCGCGCCCGCCGTCCGCCACGATGCCCTCGACGGTGCGCGCGCCTTCCTCGTCCTGCACGTCGGCAATCACCACCGTCGCCCCTTCGCGCGCCAGGATCCGCGCGGTCGCGCGCCCGATGCCGGTGCTGCCACCGGTGACCAGAATGACCTTGTCCTGCACCATGCCTGTCACGTCGTTTGCTCCTCAGGTTGCTGCGCGCAGTATCGAGCGGCGCGCGCCGCGCCCGCAACGCGCGATCGGGGAAGCCATGCGAGGGGATGGCATCTTGTCGGCGGCTGCTGCACTCTTGACGATCATCGACAACATGAAGGGGGAGGCCTCATGAGCGGAGTGTGCGCGGGCAAGATTGCACTGGTCACCGGCGCCGCCAGTGGCATCGGGCGGGCAAGCGCGGTGGCGCTGGCGCGCGCCGGGGCAAGCGTGATGGCGGTCGACGTGGCGGCCTGCGACGACACCGTCGCCGAGATCACGAGCGCGGGCGGCACGGCGCGCAGCCTCGGCGTGGACGTCGCCGATGAGCAGGCGGTGGCGCGCATGGTGGCCGCCACGGTCGAAGCCTTCGGCGGCCTGCATGTCGCCTTCAACAATGCCGGCGTGGCCGGCGTGTTCACCAAGACCCATGACTACCCGAGCGACGACTGGGCGCGCGTCATGGCCGTCAACCTGACCGGCGTATGGCACTGCATGAAGTACGAACTGCGGCACATGCTGAAACACGGCGGCGGTTCGATCATCAATACCGCGTCGGTGGCGGGCCTGGTGGGCATGAGCCACGCCGCCGCCTACTCCGCCGCCAAGGCCGGCGTGATCGGCCTGACCAAGAACGCCGCCATCGAATATGCGCGCGACAACATCCGCATCAACGCGGTATGCCCGGGGGGCGTACGCACGCAGATGACCGAGAACGCCGACCGTTCGCTGCCCGGCTTCCTCGACCGCATCGCCAAGCTCGAACCCATGGGCCGCGTGGCCGAGCCGGAGGAGATCGCGAGCGCGGTGGTGTGGCTGGCATCCGACGGCGCGTCCTTCATGACCGGTCACGCGCTGCCGGTGGACGGCGGCTTCGTCGCGCGCTGACGCGCATCCTCGCCCATCGACACACCACGGAGCAGCGCCCATGGCACCCAGCATTGCCGCCCGTCTCGCCGCCCTCGACATCGTCATTCCGCGCGCCCAGCCGCCGCGGGTGGCAAAGATCAAGGGAGCGTCACGCATCGGAAACATCCTGTACATCTCCGGCCAGATCCCGCAGTGGGAAGGTGAGCTGCGCTACGTCGGCAAGGTCGGTCGCGAATTCACTATCGAGGAAGGCCGCGCCGCCGCGCGCCTGTCGGCGCTCAACGTGCTGGCCCAGGCCAGCGAGGCGCTGGGCGGCAATCTCGATCGCATCAAGCAGGTAGCCAAGGTCGCGGGTTACGTCAATTGCACCGCCGAGCTGACCGAGATCGGCGCGGTCATCAACGGCGCCTCGGAGCTGTTCATCGAGATCTTCGGTGAGCGCGGCGCCCATGCGCGCGTGGCGGTCGGCGCCTACGGCATGCCGCTCGGCGTGGCGGTAGAAATCGAAGCTGTGATGGAAGTCGATTGAACGCAGGGTCGTCGACGCGGAACTCAGGCGGCCGCCACCTCTCTCAAACGCGGCATCACCCTAGAGCTGGTCTCAAAATTATTCGTGGTCGCGCCGGCGCCCATTTTTGTGCAGTACAAGGCGCGAGGAGCGTGGTTTAGCACCGCTAAATGAGCGACGAGCAACGCCGTAATGCGCGAAAATGGGCACCGGCCCTGCGGGTTGTCCCGTGAAAAACGCGCTGGCCGCGTTGCGGCGCTTGAAAATAGCACCACTATTCCCTGCGCACCGCGCCTTGCCATCACGCTTTTCACGGGGCAACGCGGCCGCGAATAATTTTGAGACCAGCTCTAGTCTTTGCCAAGCTGTCGCGGCCACGCCGCGCCGCGCGCAAGCGGCGTCTTCGAATCACACACGGAATAGCGCATGAGCAACGTCACGCACAAAGTGTCCATCACCCGCAACGGCCAGCTCGGCAAGGTGTGGGCCTTGATCAAGCCCTACTGGCAATCAGAGGAGAAGGGCACGGCGTGGCTGTTGCTCGGCGTGGTGGTGGCGATGAACCTCGCCCTGGTGGCGCTCACCGTGGCATTCAACCAGTGGTACAACGGTTTCTACAACGCCATCCAGAACAAGGACTACGAGGCATTCAAGACCCAGCTGATGTTGTTCTCGCTGCTCGCTTTCGGCTTCATCGTGATCGCCGTCTACCAGAGCTACCTGCGCCAGATGTTGCAGATCCGCTGGCGGCGCTGGCTGACCAAGGTGTTTCTCGAGGACTGGCTGTCCAACCGCTGCTACTACCGCATGGAGCTCAAGAGCCAGGGCACCGACAACCCCGATCAGCGCATCCAGGAAGACCTGCAGGTCTTCACCGAGAGCACGCTCAATCTCGCCCTCGAATTCATGAACAGCGTGGTCACCCTGTTTTCGTTCGTGGCCATCCTGTGGGGCCTGTCGGGCGCTTTCGGCTTCACGCTGTTCGGTCACGACATCCACGTGCCGGGCTACATGGTGTGGTGCGCGCTGGTCTACGCCATCGTCGGCACCTGGTTGACGCACAAGCTCGGCCGTCCGCTCATCGGCCTCAACTACCAGCAGCAGCGCTACGAGGCCGACATGCGCTACGGCCTGGTGCGACTGCGTGAGAACGCCGAAGGCGTCGCCTTCTATCGCGGCGAGGACGGCGAACGCAAAGTGCTCGAGCATCGCTTCGGCTTCGTGGTCGACAACTTCCTGGCGCTCATGAACTACCGCAAGCGCCTGACCTGGTTCACGGCCATGTACGGGCAACTCGCCACCATCTTCCCGTTCGTGGTGGCCGCGCCGCGCTATTTCAGCGGCAAGATCCAGCTCGGCGATCTGATGCAGACCTCGTCGGCCTTCGGCCGCGTGCAGGAATCGCTGTCGTGGTTCATCGACTCCTACAACCAGCTCGCGACCTGGAAAGCGACGGTCGACCGTCTGACCAGCTTCCACGAGGCGATCCAGGACGCTGCCCAGGCCGCCGCCGATCCCGAGGCGCTGGGCGTGACCACGGGCGGCGAGTCGGTGATCGCCGCGCGCGGCCTGGAAGTGGCGCTGCCCGATGGGCGCGTGCTGCTCGGTCATGTCGAATGCAGCCTGCATCGCGGCCAGCACGTGCTGCTCAGCGGGCCGTCGGGATCGGGCAAGAGCACGCTGTTCCGCGCGCTGGCCGGGATCTGGCCTTTCGGACGCGGCCGCGTCGAGGTGCCGGCCGGCGCCAGCACCCTGTTCCTGCCGCAGCGTCCCTACCTGCCGCTCGGCGCCTTGCGCGACGTGGTCGCCTATCCGCGCGGCGCCGCAAGCGTCAGCGACGATGAGTTGCGGAGCGCGCTCGCGCATTGCGGACTCGAAAGCCTGGTCGACAGCCTCGACGAGGAACATCGCTGGTCGCAGCGCCTGTCGCCCGGTGAACAGCAGCGCCTGGCCTTCGCGCGCGTGTTGATCAACAAGCCCGATTGGCTATTCCTCGACGAGGCAACCTCGGCGCTCGACGAGGACCTGGAACGCAAGGTCTACACCCTGGTGCGCGAGCAATTGCCGAACACCACCCTGGTCAGCATCGCCCATCGACCGGGCGTGGCGCCCTTCCACCATCGGCGTCTGCGTATCGAGCCGGTGGCGGGCGCACAGGCGCGGCTGGTGGAAGTGTCGGCCTGAGCGCCATCGCGTGGCGCGGTGTCACTCGACCATCAGGAAATCCATCTTGCCGAGCGGCACGCCGTTGTGACGCAACAGGTTGTAGGCGGTGGTGAGGTGGAAATAGAAATTCGGCAGCACCCATTTCAAGAGGTATTGTTCGCCGGTGAACTGGAACGCCCGACTCGGCGTCTTGATTTCGATGGCGCGGTTCTCCGCGCCCTCGTATTGGGCGGGCGTGAAGCCGGCGAGAAAGGCGCGGGCCTTGGCGAGGCGCGCCTGCAATTGCTCGAAGGTGGTCTCGGTGTCTTCCCACTTCGGCACTTCGACGCCGGCCAGGCGCGCCGCCGCGCCCTTGGCCATGTCGGTGGCGATCATCACCTGGCGGGTGAGCGGCAGCATGTCGGGAAACAGGCGCGCGCCGCTCAACACGTCGACATCGTAGCCGGCGGCGGCGGCGTGGGCGGCCGCCTTGTCGAGCAGGCTCGCCAGTACCGCAAGACCGTGGTCGAGCACCGCGACGGATTGTGCATGCAGGGATATGGCCATGATTGGAACTCCGGTTAGCGCAAATGCGGGGCGGCCATTGTAGTGCCTGCCTACGGCCCGACGGCAGCGCGGCCGCTATCGCCTGCAGATGTCATCTCTCGGTGCCGTCGTCGTTGCAGGCGCCGGGCTTGTTTCGCGCTGTTCGGAGTCCTCCCCCATGAGTGAAGCGCAGTTTCGCGCCATCAATCTCGCCTTGCAGGGCGGCGGCGCCCATGGCGCCTTCACCTGGGGCGTGCTTGATTACCTGCTCGAAGACGCACGCGTGACTTTCGAAGGCATCTCGGCCACCAGCGCCGGCGCCATGAACGCGGTGGTCTACGCCTATGGCAACATGCGCGGCGGCCGCGATGGCGCGCGCCAGGCGCTGCACGATTTCTGGCGCCACGTGAGCCGCAGCGCGGCGGCTTACAGCCCGTTGAGCCTGACGCCGGTGGAGCGCCTGCTCGGCATCAAGCCGGAACAAAGCGCGAGCTACGTGGCTTTCGAGAGCCTGACGCGCAGCTTCTCTCCCTACCAGTTGAACCCGCTCAACATCAATCCGCTGCGCGATGTGCTGGCGGCCTGCGTGGATTTCGACGAACTCAGGCGCTGCCAGTGCAGCAAGCTGTTCCTGAGCGCCACCAATATCCGCACCGGCAACGTGCGGGTGTTCCGCAATGAAGAACTCAGCATCGACGCGGTGCTGGCTTCGGCCTGCCTGCCGAACCTGTTCCAGGCCATCGAGATCGATGGCGCGTTCTACTGGGATGGCGGTTACATGGGCAACCCCTCGCTGTTCCCGCTGTTCTACAACACCGACAGCCGCGACGTGGTGGTGGTGCACATCAACCCGATTTTCAACCAGCAGATCCCACGCAGCGCCGCCGAAATCGCCGACCGCGTCAACGAGATCACGTTCAATTCCGCGCTGTTGAAAGAGTTCCGCGCGGTGGCCTTCGTCACCAAGCTCATCGAGGACGGCTGGATCAAGGACGAATACCGTGCGCGCCTGCGCCACATGCTGATCCATTCGATCCGCGCCGACGATGCACTCAACGCGCTGGGCGCGGCCAGCAAGTTCAACACCGAGTGGCGCTTCCTGACGGATCTGCGCGACCGCGGGCGCGCCACCGCCGCACAATGGCTGGCGGAGAATTTCATCCACCTCGGCAAGCGCGCGACGGTCGACCTGGCGGAGGAATATTTGAATCCGAGGAATGCCTGATTTCCTCCGGTCTTCGTGGGTCCGACTTCAGTCGGACATTCGGATTGTTTGGATTTCTGGTTCGGCCGATCGAGTGTCAGGCTCAAGCCTGACCCACAACAGCAACGCACCTACCTGCACAAGCGTCGCGGTCCGCTCACATGCCGATTGCCGCGCTCGAAGAACCGCCAGGGTTTGTCCGCCGCCTTGCTGATGCCGATGCGCACGCTGCTGCCTGTTTCGCCGAGTGGCGCGGTGCCGTGTCCCAGCCATAGACGCCCCGGCTTGCACATGTCCAGTCCGTCGAGGCTGCGGTCGATGGCGAGCGCCTGGGCGAGGCGTCCCGGGCCGCGCGCGACATCGGTGAGACGCGCTACGCCACGCAGTCGCTGCATGACATCGACGCCGTGCAGGGGTTCGAGGGCGCGCAGCAACACGCCGGCGCCTTCGCCCGCGCCTTCGCTGGACACGTTCAACATGAACCACGTGCCGTAGATGAAATACACGTAGCAATGTCCGCGTTCGCGAAACAGCGAGGCATTGCGCGCGGTGAGACCGGCGTGGGCATGACAGGCCGGGTCGCCAATCGGATAGGCCTCGGTTTCGACGATGCGGCCGGCCAGCAGGCCGTCGGCATGCTGATGCACGACCACCTTGCCGAGCAGCCAGCGCGCGCATTCGACGGTATCGCGGGGCAATTCCTGGCGGCGCAGACGGCGCCAGGGCAAACGGGATTCAGACATGGTCTCGACGCGGCACGGGGGACGACCCACGCTAACGCACTCGCCGGCCGCCCGGCAATCAGGCGCGGCGCATTGCGCGCCGCGCCATGCCGCCTCAATAGGCGCCGATGAGGTTGATGAACACCCCTTGGTGGCGATAGGACAGATCGGTCAGGTCGTCGGAGAAATCAGTGAAGTTGTAGCCGGCGCCGAACTTGACGAATCTGTTGACCTGGCGATAGACGCCAACCAGCACGCCGGCGCGCTGATCATCGGCCTCGGCGATGTCCAGCACGCGGCCTTCGACGACCGCGTCCCACTTGTTGGTGATGTGCAGGTCCAGCCGGCCGATGCCGAGCAGCGTCTGGCTGTCGAACCACGGGCCGTCGACGCGGTTGTCGCGGATCTCGCCGTGCTTCCACGCCAGCTTGCCGCCGATGGCCAGCCAGCGCGTGAGCTCGTAGGTGCTATCCACCGACAGGATGTTGCTGCGCTGGGCGTAGTCGGCGAACTCGCCGCCGCGCGTGAGCTGGCCGGGCGACGGCAGGTCGTAGAAGAAGTGATAGCGGAACAGCATGTTCAGCCGGTCGTTGGCCACCGGACGGTAGGCCATGCCCGCCACCACTTCGGCGAATTCACCGTCGGCGAAGTTGCCACCGGCGCCGTTGGAGAACGACACGTTGAAACGCGCCAGCGCGCGCCAGTCGAGATTGAGCTGGTAGGCAGCATTGTTGCGGGCCAGCCAGGTGGTGCGATTGCCGGTGGTGCCGGACTCGTCGCGGATCTCGACATCGGCGGCATACTGCAGGCGCAGGTCGTGATAGCCCAGCGAGCCGCCGCCGGCACGCCGCGTGAGATCGCCCGCCAGCGGATCGTGCACGTCACCGAATTCGCCACGCAGACCGTAGGTCCAGTGGTCGCCGTGGTTCATGTCCAGACCGAAGGCGCGCACCATGCCGGTCGGTCCATCGCCATGGCTGTAACGCTGTTCGCCGTAGACGCTGCCATGATCGGCGAAGCGGTAGCGCGTGCCACTGGTCAAGTCGCCCTGGCGACCGCCGTAGCCGATGTCGGTGCGATCCGGATCCAGTCCGTAGTTCAAGTAATGGGTGGTGCGGTCGTTGCGCTGCCACTCACCGCCCAGCATCGCGCCCACACCGCTGCTGCCGGTCGACAGCTCGCTGTTCAACTTGATGCGATCGTTGAGACGCAGATCGCCACCGAGACCGACGCGGTCGTTGCGGCGGCGGTCGCCCGAGCGATCCACCGTGCCCTGCACGAAACCGTAGCTCGACCACTCGCGGCGGCTCTCGGCATCGGGTTTGAAGCCGAGCTTGACCGCCACGTCCGAACGCACGCCGGCGCGATTGAGATGGGCGCTCGCGGTCGGCGTGCGCACCTCGTTGTCATCGCTGCGCAGGCCGACGCCCAGCGACCAGTTCGCGGTCAGCTGGTTTTCGATTTCAGCCTCGACGGAACGCAGGCGCTGGCTGTCAGCCTCGGCTTCGCTGGCATGCAGGTTCAACTGCGAGATTGAACCGAGGCGCAGTTTCAGATCGGCGCCCTTGCGCGAGGCGTCGGGGCCGGTCGTCAATTGCCCCGGGCTGCTGAAACCATGATCGCGGTCCTGCCAGTAGAGACGCGCGTCGCCGCGCTCTTTCAAGCCGAGGTCATCGAGATCCAGGGCCGCCTCGACATGGTGGGCATCGGCGCCGCCGCGGCCGCCGTTGCGCCCGACGAAGTTGAAACCGCCGTCCAGCGACTGCGTGACGCCGCTGCCCGGCCCCTCGGAGCGCGCCTTCTCGACCCTGACGTAACTCGCCTCGGTCCAGCGCATGGTCACGTCGCCACCGAACAGGGTCTGCGAGGCGCCCGGGCTGTCCTGGCGGTAACTGGTGAGGCCGACGCGGAAATGATCGTTCACCCAGTAGGCGCCGCGGCCGCCCAGCGCGAGATCGTCGACGCGGCCTAGACCCGGCTGGTATTCGTAGGTCACGACCAGGTAGGCGGGCTGGCCCGCGAGGCCGCCGTTGTGCACGGTGCGATGATCCGACACCGTCGACATCAGAGGCCGCGTCAACAGGATGCGCCCCTGCAGGTAGTTGACGTCGTAATCCTGGTTCGGCACCAGGGTGCGGGTCTCCAGCACCAGGCCGGTGTCGCGGTCGCGCATCTCGATGGCGACCCATTCCGAACCTTCCTGCACGTCCTGACGACGCAGGTAGTACAGCGAGCCGCCGGTACCACGGAACTCGTCGCGGCCCGGCACCGTGCCGGGCTCGGCGGCGAAACCGGTCAGTTGGCCGCGCTTCTCGCCGAAGCGCGTGGTGTCGCCGGTGTTGAGATTGACGCGCGCGCCGTACAGGCCACGGTTCTGGCGGATCAGTTCCGCATCGTTCATGTGCACCTGGAAGTCGCCCCACATGACGTCGTTCTCGCCGCGCTCGACCTTGACGTAGAAGCGGCCCTGGGTCGGCGCATCCTGCACCGTGGTGCTGTCGTCACCGTACACCGGGTAATAGCGATCGGGGTCGAGACGCCGGAACAGGCTGCGTGGATCCTTGCGCGTGAAATTGTGGAAGAGCTCGTCGAACTGCTGTTCGCGGGTATCGGCGGCGGCAGTCACGAGGTATTTGCCCTTGACCTTGCCCTTCAGATAGAAGGCCATGCGCCCGTCGACATAGGCCTTGTCCTTGAAGCGCGCATCGTCTTCGTCGGTGACTTTCGCCAGCGGCCCGTCGACGTCGCTGCCGCCCACCGTCAGGTCACCCAGGGCCACGACCATCCACTGCTCGGCCGGGATGATGATGCGGCGCTCGACCTCGGCACGCCGACCATCCTGGCGCGTCACGCTGACCGCCACCGCGTGCTCGCCGGCCGGCAGGATCTGGCGCGCGGCGAACCTGCCGCCCTGGTCGACCGGCACCGCGTGCCCCATGACCGTGACCTCGGCGCCATTGACCACCGCTTCGCCGTCGACCGTCACCGCGCCACCCTGCGACCGGGATATTGGCGATGTCGCGACTGTTCTCGCCGTAGCCCGCGAACAGATCGTCCTCGCGTCCCTTGAACGCGGCCTTGCTGATCTCGAGACGCTTGGCGCGTGTCTGATCGAAGCGTCCCTCGCCATCCTCGACGCGCAACACGTAATCGACCGCGCGGACGCGAAGTCAGCGGGCACGTCCCAGTTCGCCATGCCGTCTTCACCGACCGGCAACACCGCGAGCGGTTTGCCGCGGCCGCCGCTGTCGCTCGGGTAGAGTCGCACCTCGGCGCGGGCGATGAAGGCGAGGTAGTCGCGTCGTTCGAGGACGGCGCGGCGGGCAGCAGGTCGGTCGGGCCCGGCAGCGCATCGGCGCGCGGCGTCGCGCCGAAATTCACGCGTGTCATCTTGCCGCGCGTCAGGCGCACCACGCGCGGATTCTCGCTGGTGAGCTCGTAGCCGAGCGGCAGGGTGTGCGCATCGAGTTTCAGCACCGCGTTCGAACCGCGATCCTCGTCGGGCACCGCGATGCAGGCCACGTGGTAACGGCCATGGGCGTCGGTGGTGGTCAACAGGCCATCGACACCGATGACGCGCGCGTTGGCGATGCCCTTCTCGCCGTCGTCCTGGACACCGTCGCGATTGCGGTCGTCGAACACCTTGCCGATCACTTCCGAGCAGTCGATGAGCGGGTCGGGCAACACGCGCACCACCGCGCTCGCGACGTTGGAGTTCACGGTGTTGCCGATGACATTCACGCTCCAGGCGCGATTGGTGTAGTTGGCCTCGGCGACGCCGGCGCCGACCACCGCGATGAGCTTGACGGTACGTTCCTGGTTGCCGGTGAAGTCGACGTCGTGGAACGTGAGCTGGCGACCTTTCAATTCCGGCGTCACGCTCTGCCCGTCGAGGGTCGCCGAGCCTTCGCGGAACTTGAAGCCGGGCGGCAGCGCATCGACCACGTCGAGATTCGGCAGCGGCCCGCTCAAGTTGTTGCGAATGCGCAAGGTGTAAGGCACGAGATCGCCGCGCGTGACATTGGTCTTGGCCGCGGTCTTGGTGATCGACACCACTTCGCTGCCGACCGGGTCGAGCGGCAGGTGGTTGTTGATGAGGTCGGCCGAGCCCGCCAGCCCCGGCGTGAGGTTGAAGCTCGTGTAGTACTGCGTGCCAGTCGCGCCGTCAGCGAAGGCGGCGGCGGCGGTGCTGCTGGCGCAGGCGTTCGGCGCGTGCACCTGGGCACCGGCGGCGGGCGGCGTCGCACTGTTCTGCACCAGCGCGGGGTTGGGCGCCGGCGCCACGCTCAGGCTTGCCTCGCAGGGCGGCAGCACGCCCGACAGGCCCGGCAGGTAACCGGCGGGCGACGTGACCTTGAGGGTGTACACGCCGGCCGGTGCGCTGGGCGTCAACAGGAACTGGTATTGACCGCTGCTGCCGGTGGTCTGGCTGACGTTGTCGATACCGCCGATGAGATGCGTGGCGGGATCGAACCCGGCCGGGCCGGCGATGCTCACCACCGCGCCGGCGACCGGCGTGCGCGTGATGGCGTCGTACACCACGCCCGAGGGATCGAGCGGCAGGTTCTGCGCGATGACGGTATCGCCGGCGTTGAGCGTGATGCCGCGTATGGTGCCAAGGTCGGTGTTGCCGGCATTGCCGGTCGAGACAGGCTTGCCGTAGACGATGCCGCCGTCGGGATGACGGAAGATGACTTCGTAGGTGCCGGGCGACAAACCTTCGAAGCGGTAGTCGCCCTTGGCATCGGTGAGCGCGGTGGCGATCACCGTCATGTGCACGAAATCACCGGCATCGGCGCGCTGCACGAGCTGCACCGTCCACCCGACCTGGCCGCTGTTCTCGTCGTCCTGGCGGTTGTGGTTGCCGTCGAAGAACACGCGGCCCGCGATCTTGGCCGGCGACACCGGCTGGCCTTCGCCGAAGTCGTAACCCGTCGCGTGGGTGCCCGGCGCCGGGAACTTGATGCCGGTGACGACATCGTTGGCGACCGCACCGCCGGCGGTACCGGCGCTGTCCTTGCCGTCGGTGACGCCGGCCGGCTGGGTTTCGGTGAGCGTGTAACCGCTGCCGTTGGATTGCGGCACGCCATTGATGCGATAGCGTCCGTCGGCGCCGGTGATGACCGAGCGCGAGACCGGGTTGCCGGCGCTGTCGGTGCCGGTGAGGGTGATGGCCACGCCCGGCAGGCCGGGTTCGTTCGGATCGCGGATACCGTCGCCGTCGAGATCACTGAACACCAGGCCGGCGAGGCTGTTGCCGGTTTCGCCGAAGTCATAACCGCTGGCGACGACGTTGGCGCCGAGCGCGATCGCGGACACGGCATCATCGGCCAGCGTGCCGCCGGCCGTGCCGGCCACGTCGCCGCTGTCGGCCCATGCCGCGGGCTGGCTTTCGGCGACGCGATAGGTGCCGCGCCGGAGATCGTTGAAGCTGTAGCTGCCGTCGGCGGCGGTGGTGGTGGTCTGGTTGACCGGGTTGCCGAGGTCGTCGGTGCCGCTCAAGGTAATGGTGACACCCGGGATGCGCAGCGTTTCGCCGGCATCGCGCACGCCATCGCCGTCTTCGTCCACCCACACCACGCCGGTGATGGCGGTGTTCGGCACTTCACCGAAGTCCTGATCGGTGACGGCGGTGTTGGCCGCCACCGCGATCGCGGTCAAGGCATCGCTGCCGCGACTACCGGCCTGCACCACGCCGTTCTTGCTGTCCAGGCCATCGACGAAACCCGCAGCCTGGCTTTCGGTGACGGTGTAGCCGGCGCCGTTGCTGGGCGCGAGATTGTCGAACAGGTAGTTGCCGCTGGCGTCGGTGGTGGTGGTGACATTGAGCGCGTTGCCAAAGGCATCGGTGCCGGTCAAGGTCAAGCTCACGCCGGCGATGCCGTTGTCGCCGGCGTCCTGCGTGCCGTCATCGTCGGCATCGGCGAACACCGTGCCGGCCAGCGAGGATTTCTGCACCGTCACGACATCGGAGGCGGTGTCGTTGGCCGGCACCGTGTCGAGGCCATTGGTGCTGACGGTGGCGGTGTTGGTGAGCGTGCCGCTCACCGGCAGCGTCGTGATCCTGACCGGCACGCTGACCGTCACGCTGGCATTGGCCGCGATCGCGCCCAGCGCGCAGGTGAAGGACGACTCGCCGGCGGCGCCGGTGCAGGCGCCCTGCGCCGGCGTCGGCGCGGCGGTCAGCACCATGCCCGCCGGCAAGGTGTCGGCGAGATCCGATTGGTCGCTGTCGCCCGGCCCGTTGTTGATGACGGTGATGGTGAAGTCGAACGGCTCGTTGAGCGCCACCGGGTCGCTGGCCGCGCTCTTGGTCACGCCCAGATCGACCTTCACGCGCACCGTGGTCGCTTCCGCTTCGCTGTCGTTGGACGCCACCGCGTCGTCTTCATTCGAGTCCAGCGATGCGACGTCGTCATGGGTATCGCCGCTGCCATCGGGCGCGGAATCGACGTGGAAGAACAGGTGGCGCACCACCGTCTGGTTGGCCGCCATGTCGGGAATCGCGCAACTCATGGTGAGCGTCGCCGGGCCGGTGACGGCGCTGGCGGTGTTGTCGCACAAGGAAGTGCCGGCGGCGCAGCTCACCGCGCCGGCGTCGTCGCACAGGAAAGTCAGTTGCTTGCCGTTCTTGGGCGAGAACACGTCGCGCAATACCACGTTGGTGGCGAGCGATGGTCCACGGTTGGTCATGTTGACGCGATAGACGATGACGTTGCCAGGCAGATCGGTCGGGTCGAACGGCGTGGGGTCGCGCAGATCGGTCTTGTTGACCAACAGGTCCACCACCGCCGGCGTCACCGGCAGGTTGGCGGTCTGGCTGTTGTTGGCGGCGTTGGTGTCGGGGCTGGTGGTGGTGACCGTGGCGGTGTTGGCCAGCGTCCAGGCATCGTTCTGCACGTCCCAGTCGGGCCGCACGACGACCGTCACGGTGGCGGTTTCGTCCTTGGCCAGCGTGCCGAAGTTGCAGTTGAGCGTGTTGGCGGCGAACGGCGCGCAGCTGCCCTTGCTCGGGCCGCCGGAGATGAAGGTGAAGCTGCGGCCGGGCGGCGGCGTGAACACGTCGCTGACCTCGACGTTGTCGCTCGCGCTAGGACCGTTGTTGACGACCGTGATGACGTAGGTGGCCTGCGTGCCGGCCGGCACGGTGTTGGGCGTGACGACCTTGCTCGACAGTTCGATGTCGCCCAGCGGCTCGACGGTGGCGTTGGCGCCGGCGCTGTTGTTGCCGAGATTATTGTCGCCGAGTTCGGTCGAGGTGACATCGGCGGTGTTGGTGATGGCGCCATCGAGCAAGGGCCGATCGGCGGTCAGGGTGAAGGTCACCGTCTCGCCGTTGGCGAGGGTCTGGCCGCTGGCCAGCGTGCAGCTCACGTTGGCGCCGGTGGTGCAATTGAAGCGGCCACCGGAATCATCACTGACCCCCACCGCCGTGGTATCGGGCGTGGCGTCGGCGACATTGCTGACGAAGCCCGCCACGTGATCGGTCATCACCACCCCGCCTACCGCGTCCGGGCCGTTGTTGGTCACGGCGATGGTGTAGGTGATGCGGCTTTCGCCGATGTCGAGCGTGGTGTCGGCATTGGCCGTGGTGGCGCTCTTGGTGATGGACAGGTCGGCGATCTGGTTGGTGCTGCCGCTGGCCGCGACCGCGGTGTTGTTGGCGAGATCCGGATCGGTCGTACCGCCGACGTCGGTGACGCTCGCCGAATTGCTCAGGGTGCCGGCATTGGTCGCGATGCTGTTGATGGTCAACACGCTGGTGTTGCCACCGGAGTTGAGCGCCGGGCCGGAGAACGTGCAGGTGACGACGCCGCCGGGCGTGGCGCCACTGTGCGCGCAGGCCCAGTTGCTGCCCGAGGCGCTGTCGAAGCTTTCGCCGGCATCGAGCGTATCGACCACCGTGATCACGCCGCTGGTCGGCCGCGGACCGTTGTTGTGCACGCGGATGGCGCTGGCGGTCGGTGAGCCTTGGGCCACCGGGTTCGGGGTCTTGGACTTGCTGATCGACAGGTCCGCGCCGTCGGCGGCGATGGTGCCGTTCAGAGTGCCGCTGTTGTTGCCGGCCTGCGGGTCGGCGGTGGTGGCGGCGACCGTCGCGGTATTGGTGAACGAACCCGCTGCCGGCGCGGTGACATTGACGAGTATGTCGTCGAGCGCGCCGACCGGCAGCGTCGCCCGCGTACAGGTGACGGTATTGCCGACGGTGCCGCAGCTCCAGGCGCCGCCCGTCACGCTGTCGATGGTGAAGCCGGCCGGCACCACGTCGGTGACCGTGACCGTGCTGGCGTCGAAGGGGCCGGCATTGCGCGGCCGCAGGGTGAAGGTGGCCGGCGAGCTCGCCACCACCGGGCTCGGCGACACCACCTTGGTGATGGAGGTATCGGCGCCGACCGTGATCTGGGTGTTTTCGGTGGTGGTGTTGTTGTTGGGTTCCGGATCGCCGGTGGCGGACGTCACCGTCACCGCATTGGTCACGGTGCCGCTGACCGCGCCGGTGACGCGCGTCACCACGTTGATGAGCGGTGCGCTGCTGCCGCTGGCGAGGCTGGCGGCGCGGTTGCAGGTGACGACCTGGGCGATGGCGCTGCACACCCAGCCGCTGCCGCTGGCCGACACGAACGTGGTGCCGGTCGGCAAGGTGTCGGTGACGACCGTCGCCACCGCCGGGTTCGGGCCACCGTTGTTGACGGTCAAGGTGTAGTCGATGGTGGCGCCGGCGATTACCGGGTCGGCGAGGTCGGCCACCGCCACCGTGAGGTCGGCGCCGTCGTCGATGGTGGTGTTCTGGGTGCCGGTGTTGTTGGAATTGTTGGAGTCGGGTGAACTGGTGGCGACGCTCGCGGCCACCGGCAAGGTGGCGCCGGTGGCGGCCGTGGTGCGCACCACCACGTCGACGCTGGTCACCGGCCCGCCGAGGCCGTCACCGGTGATATTGCCGAGGGCACAAGTGACCACGCCGGGCGCGAGGCCGTCGTGCAAGCAGGCCGGGTTGTTGGTCGAGACGAACGTGGTGGTGGCGGGCAGCGGCACGCTCAAGACCACGTTGCCGGCGGTATCGGCGCTGCCGTTGACCACCGACAGGCTGTAGGTCAGCAGGCCGGCGCGCACCGCCGGATCGGGGTTGTCGGTCAACTGCGAGATCTGCACGTCGACGGCCAGCGCGCTGCCCGTCATCCACGCCAAAAGAGCAAACAGCACACCCCGCAGGCACGCGCGCCCGCCATCCTTCCGTGGAATCACGATCCCTACCTGTCGTTATTTATAGTTTTGTCAGCGCACCGTAGCGGGCCGGGATGCTAACGATTTTCATCTGGCGGCACCCTGTGCCTCTTGTGTAATACGTCACAAAAATACGGACGCCCGGTAATGCTTCTCGGATGACCGACCTGGCGTGCCGCGGCAGCTTCGCGCCATCGGCCGGACAAGCGCCGGTGGCCGGCGTATGCTTGCGCCCCTCATGAGCACCCATATCGACATGCCGCTGCCGGTCGGCGCCTTCCGCTGGCATTGCCTGCGCCGCGACGTCTCCAACTTCGCGCTGCTCAAACACCGTCATTTCGACGGCTTCGTGATCACCATGCAGCACTCCGGCACCCACTGGCTGAAGTTCATGATGAGCACCGCGCTGGCGCTGCAGCTCGAGTTGCCACCGCCGCGTTTCGTGCACAACGATTCGTCCAACGACTTCATCGGTCATCCCAAACATGCGCGCCTGCATGAACATGCGCCGCGCCTCGCCAGCACCCATTCGGTGCCCCACGCGCTGTTCGATTCACGCCTGCTGCGGCTCGGCCTCGACTTGCCGCCCTACGTGGTGCTGGTGCGCGATCTGCGCGCCGCGCTGGTCTCGAACTACGAGAAATGGAAGGAGCGCTACGGCGTCACTTTCAAGGAATACCTGCGCGGCGACCCGCGCGGCCGTCGCTACATCTTCGACCTGTGGGGCGGCCTGCATTTTCTCAATCGCTGGGCGCGGGTGAGGCGCCGCTTTCCGGCCGCCACGCTCGAGATCCGCTACGAAGATTTGCAGGCGCGGCCGGCGCTGCTGCTCGCGCAGGTCTTCGATCACTTCGGCATTGCCATCGCGGCCGCCCATATCGAGACGGCGGTCGCCGCCGGCAGCAAACAGAACATAACGTCCAAGCTCGACCCGGCCAGCCCGGTGCGCAACATCATCCGTGACGACCAGCGCCCGCCCAGCGCGTGGTTCGACGCCGAGGATCGCGCGTATTTCGACGCCGTGCTGGCGCGCTGCCTGGTCGACGACCACGGCTACGACTGGCAGTGGCCCCGCGACTGAAGCTGCCGTCGCACCTTCCTCCCCCTCACCTTTCGACACAGTTATTTGCATTCGGGCCGCCGAAATATCTCGACAGCCGCCGGCCGGCTGGTTTTAATATCGATTAATTCGATTTAATTGGTCGAATCGAAATATCGTTCGCGCCCCCGCCGTGGCCGAACGCGGCCACCCTGCCCGAATGAAGCGCAGCCGACTCCACTGGTTATCGCGACGCGCCGCCCTGCTTTGTGGCGGCGGCGGCGGCGATCAATCGCTTCGAAAAACGGATTAAACCGATTGAGACGATGGCCGCTAATGCAGACTGGAGCAAGGACCGCCCCACCCTCGGGGCCGCCCGACAGTTCGGCGAGCGCGGCGTCTCAATCGATTTGAAACAGCTAGTAGGACCCAAACGCCATGAGCGTCACCAGCAAATCCAAGAATCGTAGCCCTGACCTTCCCGAGCCCGATGGCATGACCGACGCCGGCAGCATGCCGGTGACGGAGCGCATCATGGACTTCCGTCCCCGCGACCGTGCGCTGTCTTTCGTCAACATGAGCCTCGCGGCGGAGCGCGCCGACCCGTTTCGCGTGCTGATCGTCGATGACGATGCCGCACACCGCAACCTGGTATCGGAGATCCTGTCGGCGCCGCTGTTCAGCGTCAGCACCGCGATGTCCGGCCGCGATGCGCTCGAGCTGCTGACGCAGAAGGAATTCGACGTCGTGCTGGTCGACAAGGTCATGCCGGAAATGAGCGGCGATGAACTGTGCCAGGCCATACGTGAACGCTACAACCGTCACATCCTGCCGGTGATCGTGGTCACCGGCTCGCACGGTTACGCGGACTTGAGCATCAGCCTCGCCGGCGGCGCCAACGATTTCATACGCAAACCCTACGACCCCAATGAACTCATCGCGCGCGTGCGTTCGGCGGCCACCACCAAGCGCCTCACCGACCAGATGGAAAGTGCCGAGACCCTGTTGTTCGGTCTTGCGCGCATGGTCGAGGCCAAGGACGAATGCACGGGCGATCACTGCTCGCGCCTGGCCCACTACGCGGAAGTGTTCGGCGCGGCCCTGGGGCTCGGTGAACGCGATCTCGCGGCGCTGAAGAGCGGCGCCATCCTGCACGATATCGGCAAGCTCGCCATCCCCGACCGCGTCCTGCTCAAACCCGGGGCGCTGTCCGAGCAGGAGTGGGTGCTGATGAAGCAGCACACCGTGATCGGCGCCATGCTGTGCGGTGAATTGAAGTCCCTGCGCAGCGCCGTGCCGATCATTCGCCATCATCACGAGCGCTGGGACGGCAGCGGCTATCCCGATGGCCTGGCCGGCAGCGAGATCCCATTGCTCGCGCAGATCTTCCAGTTGCTCGATGTGTTCGACGCCCTCACCACCGCGCGCCCCTACAAGGAAGCATGGTCGGTGGAACGTGCGCGCGACATCATCGAAGAGGAAATGAACAAGGGCTATTACAACCCGGCCTTGACCCGTGAATTTCTCGCGCTGCTGCGTGCCGACGCCGACGGCATGATGCGCTTCGATGCGCGCAGCGCGGTGGCCGATGGTGGCCGCCGCATCTACGAGGCGCTGTTGGCCAACGGCTGTGTGCCGCACGGCTGACCGTATCGGCAATGCATACCAATAATGAAAATGATTGCGCGGTCCGCGCGCGCTTCGCTACACAAGGGAAACACTCATGACGCCAGACACGGTGTTGCTCGTCGATGACGATCAGCAACTGGGAAGATTCACCGCCGAGGTGCTCGATCTCGCCGGCTTCAAGGTCGAACTGACGACGCTCGGCCGCGACGGCCTCGAGCGCGTCACCGCCGAGCCCGGTCGCTACCAGGCGGTGGTGCTCGATCGCCGCCTGCCCGATCTCGACGGCCTGACCATCCTCAACCGCATGAAGGGTAATAGCGCCACGCGCGATATTCCGGTGGTGTTGCTCACCGGCCTCGCCAGTGAACGCGACATCACCGACGGCATCGACGCCGGCGCCTATTACTACGTGACCAAGCCGTTCCGCGAATCCATGCTGCAGGCGGTGGTGCGCGCCGCCATCGATGACTACCAGGCACGCGCCAACCTGCGCAAGGAACTCGCATCCACCGCCGACGCCATCGGCCTTCTGCACGAGGGCGAGTTCCGCTTCCGCACGCCTCACCAGGCGCGCGTGCTGGCGGCGCTGCTGGCGCATTGCACCGCCAATCCCGGCGCGGTGGTGACGGGCTTGTGGGAACTGATGATCAACGCCGTCGAACACGGCAACCTCGACATCAGCTACCAGGAAAAATCCGCCCTGCTGGGCTCGGGCCAATGGCAGAACGAGATCTGCCGGCGCCTGGCGGCGCCCGACTACGCCGACAAGCACGTCACCGTACAGGTCGAACTCGGCGCACGGGAAGTCAGTTACACCATCACCGACCAGGGCCACGGCTTCGACCCGCTGCCCTATTTCGAATTCGAACCTGGGCGCGCCACCCACGCCCACGGCCGCGGCATCGCCATGGCGCGGCGCCTGAGCTTCAGTTCCCTCGAATATTTCGGCAACGGCAACGCCGTACGCGCCACCAGCGCGCGCGCCGAACACTCAGAACAGCCGATGGACGTCGTATGAAATCGCGAATCGATCAGCGCAAGCTTGTTTTCAACGCTCCCGACAAGCCTTACCTCACGCCCAACGAAGTGGCGAGCCTGTTCATGGTGTCGCCCATCACGGTGCGCCAGTGGGCGCAGAAAGGCCTGCTCAAGGCCGAGGTGACGGTGGGCGGTCATCGGCGCTTCCTACGCGCGGAAGTGGAACGCTTCGCACGCGATCATCGCCTGGCCGGCACACGTGCCGACAGCCAATCGGGCCACGCACGCCTGCTGGTGGTCGATGACGATCGGCAACTGGTCGGCTACATCCGCGAGTTGCTCAGCGACATCGACAATCTCGAGGTCGAGACCGCCTACGACGGCTTCGACGCCGGCACCAAGATGCAGGTGATCCGCCCGCACATCGTGCTGCTCGACCTGATGATGCCGGGCCTGAACGGATTCGAGGTGTGTCAGCGCATCAAGGCCGATCACCTGACGCGTGACACGCGCGTCATTACCATGACCGGCTTTGCATCATCGGAGAACACCGGCCGCTCGATCGCGGCCGGCGCCGAAAGGTGCCTGTCCAAGCCGCTCAATCCCGAGGCTTTGCTGGCCTTCGTGCGCGAAGCCATCAGCCACCTGGCGAGCGCCTGACCCCATGTCGCGCTCGCACCCCAGCCCGTCCCGTGTCGCACGCACCACGCGCGCGGCGCGCGCATGGCTGGCGTGCACGTGGCTTTGCGTGCTCGCCATGCTCGGTGCCTGTGGCGGCGAACCGCCTACGCCCCTGCGGGTGGCGACCAACAACTGGCCTGGCCACTGGCCGCTGTACCTCGCCCATCACCGCGGACAGCTCGACGCGCGCCTGCAGGAACTCAGTTCCGCCACGGAAGTCTTGCGCGCCTTTCGCAATCACCGCATCGACGTCGGCGCCTTCACCATCGAAGAGTTCCTGCAGCTGCTCGACGAAGGCAACGACCCGCACGTGCTGCTGGTGGTGGACTACTCGAACGGCGCCGACAGCGTCATCGCGCGGCCACCGCTCGCCTCGGTCGCCGATCTGCGCGGCCACGTGATCGGCACCGAGAGCACGGCGATGGGCGCCTATGTCCTGCGGCGCACGCTGGAGAGCGCCGGACTCACGGAAAGCGACGTCAAGGTCGTCGCCTCGGATTTCGGCGATCACGAGAATGCCTACACCAGTGGGCTGGTCGATGCGGTCGTCACCTTCGAGCCGACGCGTTCGCGCCTGCTGGCTCTCGGAGGCAAGGAGGTGTTCAGTTCGGCGTCGATTCCGGGCGAGATCGTCGACGTGCTGGTGGTCAATTCGCGCACCGCACGCGAGCGCGCGCCCGAGCTGCGCAAACTTGTCGAGGCCTGGTACACCGCGGCGCAAAGCGTCGATAACGATCCCGACAGCGCCGCCGACAGCCTCGCCTCCATGACGCAATTGAATCGCGCACAATTCCGCCAGGCCATGGGCGGCGTGCACCTGGTCACGCGTGACGAGAACCAGGAACTTCTGCAAGGCGGGCTCAGCGCCAGCGTGCTGCGACTGGCCGAAACCATGCGCGGCGCCGGCCTCTTGAGCCATGCCTTCACCGAGGCCGACATCGCCGCCCATATCAGCAGGCTGGCACTGCCATGATGCCGCACAGCCTGCGTCGACGCCTGCCACTGCTGCTGCTGCTGTTCGTGCTGATCGCGGCGGGACTGACCTTGTTGATCGCGCTGCCCTTGCAGAATCGCACCATCGAAGAGCGCGGCATGCAGCATGCGCGCAGCCAGAGCGACCTCGTGCAGAGCGGGCTCAACTCGGTGCTGCGTCAAGGCAACCTGGCGGATGCCCGTACCTATCTCGGCTCGCTCATGCTCGACAGCAGTATCCGGCGCGTGCTGTTGATGGACAGCACCGCGCGCGTGCTGTTGGACCCGAGTCGCGAACTCGATGACAAGCCCGCGGTGCCCGCGCTCGGCGACGCGCTGCGCGCGACGCTCGACGAGGTGCTTGCGACCAACGCCGGCCGGCTGCGCCTCGGCGCCGATCGCGGTGCCGTGGTGGCGCTCTATCCGGTAATCCTCGCCAGCCGCGAATTCAGTCTGCGCCCGGCGCGCAATGGTCTGCTCTACATCGAATGGGATCTCGAGAGACCCAAGGCCGCGGAACGTCAATTCATGCTGAGCGTGCTGGGCAGCATGGTGGCCGTGATGGCGGCACTGACGGTGGTCCTGGGCGTGGTCATGGACCGCGCCATTTCAACGCCGGTACAACAACTGCTGCGCACCGCGCAGGCAATGGCCAGCGGCGATCGCGGTGCGCGCGCCGTGGCCCACGGCAGCAGCGAATTCGTGGCCCTCGCGCAAGCGCTGAACAGCGTGATGGCATCGCTGCTGGAAAAACAGCGCGTTCTCACCGAGCGCGAGCGGCAGTTGCGCTTGAGCCACGAGTTTTCGGGCACCGGCACCTTCGAATGGAGCATCAAGGACAACGCCGTGCGCGGCACACGGCATTTCTGGTCGCGCTTCTTCGGCGACTATGTCAATGACGAGATTCCGCTCGAGGTCGGCATGCGCGTGGTCGACCCCCGGCACCGCGCGCCGCTCGACCAGGCGCTCAACTCCTGCGCCATGATCGGCACCTCGCTCGACGTGCATTTTCGCTGCCACGACCGCGAAGGTCAGTGGCACTGGTTGCACCTGGTCGGCAACGCCGAGCGCGACGAACACGGATGTGCGCTGCGTATCGTGGCGCTGGCGCGCGATGAGACCGTCGAGGTCGCGGCGCGCGATGCGCTGCGCGCCACCACCCGCGAACTGGAATACCAGAAGTACGCGCTGGATCAGCATTCGATCGTGGCCATCACCGACGTGCGCGACGTCATCACCTACGTCAACGACAAGTTCTGCCAGGTCAGCGGCTACCAGCGCGAACAGTTGCTGGGCCGCACACATCGCATGTTGAAATCAGGCGCCCACGACGAGGACTTCTACCACGAGATGTGGCTCACCATCAGCGCCGGCAAGGTGTGGCGCGGTGAATTGCAGAACCGTCGCCAGGACGGCAGTCACTACTGGGTGGCCACCACCATCGTGCCCCATTTCGACATCGACGGTCGCGCCGACGGCTATATCTCCATCCTCACCGACATCACCGCGCGGGTGGAAGGCGAACGCGAACGCGAACGGCTGCAGCAGCAGCTCTACCAGACGCAGAAAGTCGAGGCGCTGGGCCTGCTGGCTGGCGGTATCGCTCACGACTTCAACAACCTGCTGGCAGCCATACTCGGCCATGCGGAACTCGCCCAGCGTCGCTTTGGCGACCACGGTGATGGCCGGCTGGCGACCTATCTCAACGAAATCATGTTGGCGGCCGAACGCGGGCGTGACCTCGTACAACGCGTGCTCACCTTCAGTCACGGCAGCCCCGAACAGGTCTCGGCGCTGTCGCTGGCCGATGAGATCCACGACAGTCTGCGCATGCTGCGGCCGCTGCTGCCGACCACCATCACCATCACCAGTGACCTGCGCAACGACCTGCCGCCGGTGGCACTGGCCGCCAGCCAACTGCAGCAGGTGGTGATGAATCTTTGCATCAACGCGCGCGACGCGCTGGGCGGCAACGGCCAGCTGCACGTGGCCCTGGATTTCGCTCGGCGCCACGGCGAATGCGCCGCCTGCGGCAACGAGTTCGACGCCCATTTCGTGGTGCTGCGCGTGGAGGACTCCGGTCACGGCATCCGCCCCGACATCCTCGCCCGCATCTTCGACCCATTCTTCACCACCAAGGCGGTGGGCGAAGGCAGCGGTCTGGGCTTGTCGGTGGTGCACGGCATCGTGCACCAGGCCGACGGACACATCCTCGTCACCGCCTCCGCCGATGGCGGCACCGCCTTTGAAATATTGTTCGCGCCCTGCACCCTCGAGGGCCAGCGCGCACCGCCAGCGAGCGCTGAGTCACGCTGCGCCGCGCGACCAGCCCTGGAGCATTCCGCATGATCTCGCCTTTCGCCGAAGCCACGACAGCTCCCACCGCACCGCGCGGGCCGGAGGTGTTCCCCGCCTGGGATCCGCTGCTGGCGCGGCTCGGCCATGGCGAGTGGCTGTGGCAACCGCTGGCGGAGCGTTGGTACCTGTCGCCGACCTGCGCCGCCCTGCTCGGCTTCGGCGCCCACGAGCTCAGCCTGTCCACGCAGGACTGGTTGCCCCATGTGTATGCCGACGATCGCGCGCGGGTTGCCCAACTGCTGACGCTGCCCGCGCCGCACGTTGAAGATTTCTGGCAGTGCGACTATCGCATGCTCGACCCGCTTGGCACGGAGCGCTGGTTGCTGGCGCGCGGCACCGTGACGGGCCGCGACGCGCAGGGCGCGGTGCTGTCGGTGCGTGGCACCTGCACCGACATGGGCTCGGTCACGGCCGCGAACCAGGCCGAGCGTCAGCGCGATCAACGCCTGGCAACGGCGATGGAACAGGCCCACATCGCCTGGTTCGAGCGCGATCTCGACACCAATATCGGCATCGGCTCGCCGTCGATCGCGGCGATCTACGGTTTGAGCAATGCCACCGGCCCCTGGCACCTGGACGAGATCCGCGCGCGCATCGTGCCGGAGGATCTCACCTCGCACCTGCGCGAAGTGCAGCTATCGCTGGCGAACAAGACGACCGATACGCAAGTGCGCATGTTGCAATACCGCATACGGCGGCCCGACGGCGAATTGCGTCACCTCGAAGTGCGCTACCGCAATGACTATGACGGTGACCATGGGCGCGCCTTCGGCCTGGTGTTCGACGTGACCGCCACCAAGGCAATGGAATCCAAGTTCCAGGAAGCCATGGAACATACGCGCATGGCGTGGTTCGAGCGCGATCTCGTCAGCGACGAAATGCACGGCTCGCGCTCCTTGTGGCAGATCTACGGCTTCGATCCCGAAAGTCATCCGCTGCGCTTCTCTGACATTCTCACCCACATTCATCCCGATGACGCCGCGCGGCATCCTGCCGATACCTTGCAACTGCAGGCACGCAGCCGCGCCCTCAACGGCCGGGTCGAGGAAACCGCGACCGAAGTGGTGTTCTACCGTGTCATATCGCCGGGCGGCGATGTGCATTGGTTGGAAGTGCGCTACCGCTTGCACCTGGATGGCCTGGGCGGCGGCACGGTCAGCGGCCTGGTGGTCGACGTCACCACCACCAAGCTCGCCGAGGCGGCGGCGCGCGACATCGGCACGCGCCTGCGTATCGCGCTGGAAGCTGCGCAGATGGCGTCCTGGACCTGGGATCTCGACAAGGACGTCATCCATTCCACCGATGCCTTTGGCGACATGCTCGATCTCGAAACGCCGAGCCCGTGGCCAGTGCACGATGTACTGCACGTCATCCATGCCGACGACGTCGCCAACGTGCGCGCCGAAATCGCGCGAGTGCGCGATTGCGCCAAGACGCAGGACCTGCGCATGGAGTATCGCGTCCGTACCCCGCACGGCGAAGAACGCTGGATAGAAGCGCGCGGACGCACCAACGGCCACAGCCTTTACGGCATCGTCATCGATGTGACGGCGCGCAAGCTCGCCGAACTCGAACGCGACCGCCTGCACCAACAATTGCAGCAGGCGCAAAAGATGGAATCCATCGGCCTCTTGACCGGCGGCATCGCCCACGACTTCAACAACATCCTGGCCAGCATCCTCGGCTATTCCGGCCTGGCCTTGCAGCGCTTCGCCGACCGCGTGCCGGAGAAGATGGTCGATTACTTGAAGGAAGTGCAGACCGCCGGTGCGCGCGCACGCGACCTGGTGGCGCAGATGTTGGCCTTCAGCCGCGGCGAGAGCGGCGAGCTGGTGTCGATGAAGATTGACCTGGTGCTCGAGCAGACCATCAAGATGCTGCGCCCGACCCTGCCGGCCACCATCGAGATCAAGACCGCGGTGGAAGGCGTGCTGCCCGAAGTAATGGCCGACCCGGTACAGCTACAACAAGTGGTGCTCAATCTCAGCATCAATGCGCGTGACGCCATGGCCGGCTCCGGCAGCATCGAGATGTCCCTCGGCCGGCGACACATCACCAACGGTCACTGCGCATCCTGCCATCACGCCTTCGACGGCGAGTTCGTGGTGCTGGGCGTGGCCGACGATGGCCCCGGCATTCCGGAAACCACCCAGGCACGCATCTTCGAGCCGTTCTTCTCGACCAAGGCTTCCGGTCGCGGCACCGGCATGGGGCTGGCCATGGTGCACGGCATCGTGCACCGGCACCAGGGACATATCCTGGTGGAAACCGCGCCCGACGCCGGCTGCAAGTTCGAAATCCTGCTGCCGCTCGAGCAGCCGCAGCTCAAATCCGACGTCGGCTCCGAGCCGGTCGATATCGCGAGCTACGAAGCAAGCCGTCCGACCGAAGTCTTGGTGGTGGACGACGAACGCGCGGTGGCGAGCTTCGTCGGCGAACTGCTGGAACTGAACGGTTATACCGTGACGGTCGAGACCGATCCGTCACACGCCTGGGAGCTGTTCGCCAGCGCCCCCGAACGCTTTGACCTGCTGGTCACCGACCAGACCATGCCGCGCTTGACCGGCGCACAGCTCGCCGCGCGCGTGATGGGCGTGCGCGCCGACCTGCCGGTGGTGTTGATGACCGGCTACAGCGCCACCATCGATGAACGCAAGGCGCGCGAGCTCGGTATCCGTACCTACCTGCGCAAGCCGGTGCGCGGCGACGAATTGCTGGCGGCGGTGGCGAATGCGATAGAGCAGTAGGTGCGAATTCATTCGCACATTGATGGCGCTGCTACGCGCGGAACGGCCGTTTGAGTGTGCGAATGAATTCGCACCTACATGGGTAGCCGCAAGCCCTTGCGTTCCAGTCGCGGTATCACCTCGACTGCGAAGTACGGCAACTCATCGAGATAGTTGACGAACGCCAACGACGCGCCGGCAAAACCTGCGTCGGCGATCTCGACGATGCGCCGCGCCACCGTATCGGGATCTCCCACCAGGGATACACGCCATGGCCGGCGGCGAACTGCGTGCGCAACGCGCCGATCATGTCGCGCGGGAAGGAATGGGCGTGCATGCCCATCAGGCTCATCAGGCGTTCAACCGCCTCCGCGTCGGCATGCTCGACCGCGTAGTGATGATGATATTCCTCCGCCTCGCGTTGACTGGCGCGACACACCACGTAGCAGGTGGTGAACACGCCGAGCTCACGTTGATGCCGCTCGCGCGCCAGCGCCTGTACCCGCCTGACAGTGTCGGCGCCGCTCGCGGTGTCGAGAATCACGGTGAAAAGAAAATCGCAGTTACGCGCGGCGAACCCCTGGCCCTCGGCCGACGATCCGGCGTTCATGAGCGGCGGCAGGCTGCCATCGACAGGCTTGGGCGTGCAGCGCGCGCCACGCAGTTGGAAAAACTCGCCGTTCCAGTCGAAGTCCTGCTCGCTGTGCCAGGCCCGGCGGATCACGTCCCACCATTCCTGGCCGTAGCGGTAACGCGTATCGTGATCTTCGGCGAGGGTGAGGCCGAACATTTCGTATTCCGGCTGATTCCAGCCGCACACGATATTGAGGCCAAAGCGCCCGCCGCCGAGATGATCGATGGTCGCGAATTGCTTGGCGGCCATCAAGGGATGCGAGAACGCGGTATGGGCGGTGGCGAACACCGTCAGGCGCGTGGTGTGGGCCAGGAGGCCGGCGGCCCAGGTGATGGTTTCCAGCGATTCGCCCTGGAAATCGGTGGTACCGCCGTAGCCGGTCCAGCGCGCGATGGGCAGCAGGAATTCGAGCCCCACTTCGTCCGCCATCTTGGCCAGCGCCAGGTTGTTGGCCCAGCTTGCCTGCCATCGTTCCGGCACCGTGGTGATGGCCATGCCACCCGCACAATTGGGCGAGAACAGACCAAGTTTGAAACGGTTGCGATTGAACATCGCGTTGTGCGGACGTCGCATGCCTGGCTCCCTGGAGCTGGTCACAAAATGAATCGCGATCGGGTTGTCTTGCGGGTGCGCCAGTATCCGATAAGAATGCCGTCACGCAAACACGACATCCACAGGACACCCCATGGCACGCGCACGGACCATCACCCTCCATGGCGCGCACGGCGCGCAGTTGCCGGCCTTGCTCACCACGCCCGCCCAGGGCAGCGGACCGGGCCTGCTGCTGTTGCACGACATGTTCGGCGTCAACGACTTCATGCGCGCCATGGCGGAACGGTTGGCCGAAGAGGGCTATGTGTGCCTGGTGCCGGATCTCTACTGGCGCCTCGCGCCGGGTATGAGTTTCGATGGTGACGAGTCGGATCGTGAGCGCGCCCAGGCCTTGCGCGAGCGCTTCGACATCGAGATGGGCCTGGACGATGTCGCGGCCAGTTTCGCCGCCCTGCGTGCGCTGGATGAGCGCGCCGGCAAGCTCGGCATCATCGGCTGGAGCCTGGGCGGCATGCTGGCGCTGCGCGCCGCGGCGCGACTCGAGGTCGGCTGCGTGGTCAGCTATTACGGCAGCGGCCTCGATCAGCACGTGGATACGCTGACCCGCATCGGCTGCCCGACCCTGCTGCACGTCGGCGATGCCGACGCCAAGATACCGGCCGCCAGCCGCGAGGCGTTGGCGCGCGCGGCGGCGGCCAACGCGCATGTCGAGCTGGCCGTCTACCCCGGCTGCGGCCACGGCTTCGACCATCCGCGCCATGCCAATTTCGACAAGCCCGCGGCGATGATGGCCTACTCGCGCAGCATCGCGCTGCTGCGTCGTGAGCTCGGGCCGATCTACGATTTGTCGCGGCTGTGGGACGCCCACACCCTGCATGAATTCGCCACGCGCGATGTCGACGCCACCATGGCGACCATGGTCGACGAACCCTACGTCAATCACATTCCCACCATGACCGGCGGTGTGGGTCACCAGCACCTGAAGCGCTTCTACAAGTATCACTTCGTCAACAGCAATCCGCCCGATACCCGCCTGATCCCGGTATCGCGCACGATAGGCGCCGACCGGCTGGTGGACGAGATGGTGTTCTGCTTCACCCACACCTGCGAGATTCCATGGATGCTGCCGGGCGTCGCGCCTACCGGCCGCTACGTCGAGATTCCACTGGTGGCCATCGTCAACTTCCGCGGCGACAAGCTCTACCACGAACACATCTACTGGGACCAGGCCTCGGTGCTGGTGCAGATAGGCGCGCTGGAAGCGCAAGGCCTGCCGGTGGCCGGCATCGCGACGGCGAAGAAACTGGTCGACGAAACCCTGCCGTCCAATGAATTGATGGCCGACGGGTGGGCAAAGAGCGCGGGCCTGCCCCTGTGATTCGATAGCGCCTGGTGTGCGAATGAATTCGCACCTACATAGCGAGCCTCGATGGGTAGGCGAATGCGGGCGCCTTCCCCTGTAGGTGCGAATTCATTCGCACCTTCCGTCGCCGCTTTCATCCGCACAAAAAAAAGGCCGCCTGGAACCAGGCGGCCTTCAATGCTTAAACGACCTTGTCGGTCAGGACGCGCTTAGCGACCTTCCGTCAGGTAGTTCACGTCCAGCAGACGCTTCATGTCCTTCAGTTCCTTGTTCGGCGCTTCGGCGCCGCGGCAAGGCACGAGGGTGCCACGATTGTTCTGCAGGTCGACCACGTTGATGCTCTGGAAGAGCTGGAAACGGGTGCCGGCCGGCGAACGGTCCTTGTTGAACTTGTCGGGGTTGTTCTGCACGTAGGGATCGTCAGACCAGACCTTGGTCAGCTGCCAGACCTTCCACAGTTCACCCGCCTTGTCGAAGGCATTGGCGTAGTAGGACTCGCCAGACTCACGATCGACGTGGATGAACTTCTTGGAGTACGGATGGTTGGAGCGCTTCGGGATCTGCTTCATGACGTCGGTCAGACGCAGCGCGTAGTCGTCCTTGATGGCCCAGCCGTTCGGTCCGTAGTAGACCGCTTCGCGGTTACGCGAGCGCGCCACGACGAGAATCTTGGTGGTGCCGATGTATTCCCAGTCGTGTTCCATCGGACGGCCGTTGAAACCGTAAAAATCCTCGAGGGTGTGATCGGTGCCGAGCAGGGAGTCGGACTTCACTTCCACCGAGATACGACGCACGCGGCGCAGCGACGGGATATAGGCCCAGGAGTCGTCAGCCTTGCGCGGATCGTCGTAGCGCAAGATCAGGAACGCGGTACCCGCGATATCGAACGGCGAGGTGAAGCCGGTGTATTCGCGGAACTCGGTGTCCTTGGCAAAGCCTTCGCCATTGTTGACGCGGTAACCGGTGGCTTCGTGCTTCGCGTTGTGCGACATCAGGAAGCGGTTGTAGGGACCGGCCAGCGCGCGCTCGAAGGAGCCGCCGCCTTCGTAGTACTTGGCGTACTTGCCGCCGTCGGCGCCCATGATTTCGTGCTTGGAATGCTCGCCACCGCGGCGTACCCACACCCAGTGCACTTCACCCACCGACAGGCCGTCGTTCTGCCAGCGGTAGTTCCAGTTCCACACCATCTTCCAGCCGTCTTCCTTGCCGGGCTTGAACTCGGCGGGGTCGAACGGGCGGCCGGCGGCATAGCTCTCGATGGCGCCGTCGGACGCTATCTTGGCGGTCCCCTTGTTCTTCTCGGTGGCGGCCTTGTAGACATCGGCCGGGCTCAGATCGCCGGCGTCCTTGATCTTCATTTCCATGCCTTCGAAGATCCATTCGGACTGGAACTCCTTGGGAATGAAGGGGCGAACCTGGTCAGCCTTGTCGAAAGTGATGGTGTCACCATCAGCGAACTGCGGCTGCGCGGTCTGGTTCTCCTTGAACCACGCCAGGTAATCTTCTTCCGTGTAGGCTCCCGCCGCGAACGGTACCGTCGCGGCGGCCGCCAGCAGCACGGCCTTGAATTGCATACGCATAGTTGTCTCCCCTAGGTCCCGCACCGGATGGCACGGCTAGTGTGTTTTTCATTGAATCCGAGTGGCCCGGTCACCGCGATGGAAACCGTACCGGCGGCATGGATACCACCGCTGGCGTGAAGGGGTCGTGAAAAGCGCGAGGGCCTGTGGCCCGTGACTTCTGATGTTGCACTGCGCCCCCTGCTTGCCCGGCTGCCTAGCGGCTCAAGCCGCGCGCCCTGGTCGCCGATACCGAGGCTAGAGCCCGGTCCACTCGAAGACACGGATGAGGTCATATGCCGCTAGCGCCAAAGAACAAGCCCAAACCAGAGTCGCTGCGGAAGATCTCCGTCGACGACCTGCGTCCCGGCATGTTCCTCAACGAAATGTGCGGGTCCTGGATGGACCATCCGTTCTGGAACACGCGGTTCCTGCTGGACAATCCCGCCGATATCGAAAGCCTGCGCAATTCGGCGGTGAAAGAGGTGTGGATAGACACTTCCCAGGGCCTGGACGTGGCTGAAGCCGACGCTGCCCAGCCGCTCGAGACCCGCGCCGAAACCGAGCAGCGGGTGGAACGGGAACTGGTCGAATCGCTGGCGCAACCGACAGTGCTGGTGCCGCGCGTGGAACTCGCTTCCGAAGTCAAGCGTGCGGCCGCGCTGTGCGGCAAGGCCAAGGGCGAAGTGACCGCGATGTTCAGCGAAGCGCGCATGGGCCACGCGGTGTCACCGGAGAAGCTCGAGCCCTTGGTGGAAGAGATCTCCAACTCCGTGCAGCGCAATCCCGGCGCGCTGGTCAGCCTGGCGCGCCTCAAGTCGGCCGACGACTACACCTTCATGCATTCGGTGGCGGTGTGCGGCCTGATGATCGCGCTGGCGCGCCAGTTGGGCCTCGAACCGGCCCAGATTCGCGAGGCCGGCATGGCCGGTCTCATCCATGATCTCGGCAAGGCCATGGTGCCACTGGAGATCCTCAACAAGCCCGGCAAGCTCACCGACGAAGAATTCGATCGCATGAAGCAGCATCCGCGCTATGGCTACGACATGCTGATGGAGGGCGCAGGCGTCGGCGAGGTCCCGCTCGACGTGTGCCTGCATCATCATGAGAAAGTCGACGGCAGCGGGTATCCCGACAAGCTCGACAGCGACACCATCAGCCTGTTCGCGAAAATGGGCGCGGTGTGCGATGTGTACGACGCCATCACTTCCGACCGTCCCTACAAGGCCGGCTGGGACCCGGCGGTCGCGATCCGCAAGATGAACGAATGGAGCAAGGGCCATTTCGATGCGCGCGTGTTCCAGGCCTTCGTCAAATCGGTGGGCATCTACCCGATAGGTTCACTGGTCAGACTCGAGTCGGGCCTGTTGGCGGTGGTCACCGAGATCAGCGCGGAATCCCTGCTCACGCCCTGCGTCAAAGCCTTCTTCTGCACACGGCGCAAGGCGCGCCTCGCGCCGCGCATCATCGACTTGGCCAAACTCGCGGGCAAGGAACGTATCAAGAGCTGGGAGGACCCGAGCCACTGGGGCTTTCCGGATCTGAATGAACTGTGGAGCGGCCTCGAGACGCCGCGCGCCGGCAGCGCCGCCTGACGCGGGCGTCAGGCTTCGGCCGATTCGTGTTCGGGCAGGAAGCCGCCGGCCTGCATGGCCCACATGTGGGCATAGTGGCCATCCGCCGCCAGCAATTGCGCATGGCTGCCATCTTCGATGATGCAGCCTTCATGAAACACCAGGATCCGATCGAGATGCGCCAGCGTCGAGAGACGATGCGCGACCACCACCACCGTGCGCCCGCGCATCAGGTCTTCGAGACTGGCCTGGATGGAACGTTCGGTCACCGAATCGAGCGCGCTGGTCGCCTCGTCCAGCAACAGTATCGGTGAATCCTTGAGGATCGCGCGCGCCAGCGCGATGCGCTGACGCTGGCCGCCGGACAGTTTCACGCCACGTTCGCCGACCAGCGAAGCGTAGCCCTGTTCCATCGCCTCGATGAAATCGTGGGCATAGGCGAGACGCGCCGCGCGCATCACTTCCTCGTCGCTGGCCGCCAGCCGTCCGTAGCGGATGTTGTCCATGAGGCTGCGATGGAACAGCAGGGGATCCTGCGGAATCATCGCGACCGCCGCGCGCAGACTCTCCTGGGTGACGAGCTTGATGTCCTGTCCATCGATGAGTATGCGCCCGCGCTGGGGTTCGAACAGGCGCAGGATGAGATTGACCAGCGTGCTCTTGCCGCTGCCGGAATAGCCGACCAGGCCAACCCGCTCGCCGGCGCGCAGCGTGACGCTGAGATCGCGAAATACCGGCCGCTGTTCGTGATAGGCAAAGCCGACCTCGTCGAAACGGATCTCGCCGCGCGCCACCATCAACGGGCCGGCCCCTGGATGATCCACCACTTCGTGGGGCCGCACGATCATGCCAACGCCATCGTTGATGTTGCCGACGAACTCGAAGAATTCCAGGAAGCGGCGGCTCAGGCCGCGCGCCTGTTCGATGAGCAGCAGCGACAGGCTGGCCGCCATCGCGAACTGGCCAGCGCTCATGGCGCCGGCGCTCCACAACCTGAGCGCGTAGCCGATCACCGCCAGCATCAGGATGAAGGCCGCTACGTACTGGAACCAGCGTATCGCTTCCATGAACCAGAAGGTGGCGCGCGCCCGCTCCACCTCGCGGTCGAGATAGGTGTCCAGGTGTTGGCGTTCGAAGTCGCGGCGCGCGAACAACTTGGCGGTCATGATGTTCGAGACCGAATCGACGATGGTGCCGCTCACCGCGCTGCGCGCAGCGGCGTAATCGCGCGCGTAACGACGGCAGCGGCGCGCCAGGAGAAAACACGTCACCACGTAGACCAGTGTCCACGCGCCCAGCACCAGCGCGAGGCGCGGGTTGACCGACGCCAACAGGTATTGGGAGACGGCGAACGAGATGGCCAGCGGCCAGAAATCAAACAGCGTGGTCCAGATGACCTGCGCCACGCCCATCGACACCTCGGCGATGCGATTGGCCAGCGAGCCGGCGAAGTTCGACAGGAAGTAGCGCTGCGAATGCAATTGCAGGTAGCTGAACAGTTCACGCCGCACGCGCCGACGCAAGGCCGGGCCCAGCATCACCAGCACCGTACCGCTGGCGCGCGAACACAGCACCACGCCGAGATTGAGCGCGGCGAACAACCAGAAGGCATGGCTGACGGCGCCCCACACATCGAGATGGGCGGCCTGGGCGGCGCTCACGCCTTCCATGATCTCCTTGATCGCATAGGGCAGCAGGATGGAACAGGCCGACTGTCCACCTTCCAGCACCACCATGAGCGACAGCACCGGCAGGTAGCGGCGCATGTAGCGCAGGCAGAAGCGCAGGGGCGTGGCCGGCAGTTGCATGGCGGCTGCCCGTGCATGGACCTGGGTGCTGCGTTGGTCCATGGCCAGGCGTGCGCTCAGCGTCCGCCACTGACGTCGATGAAGCTGCCGGTGACGTAGGAGGCCTGGGGCGACAGCAGCCACAGGATGGCTTCGGCGACTTCTTCGGCCTGGCCAGCGCGGCGCATGGGAATCATGGGCGTGAAGCGCTCGACGCGATCCGGTGCGCCGGCCGAGGCGTGGATGTCGGTATCGATGAGTCCCGGCCGCACCGCGTTCACGCGTATGCCGTGGGTGGCGAATTCCTTGGCAAGTCCCAGCGTCATGGCATCGATGGCGCCCTTCGAGGCCGCGTAGTCGATGAACTCGTTGGGCGAACCGATGCGCGCCGCGGCCGAGGACAAGTTGACGATGGCGCCGCCGGCGCCGCCGTGCGCGGTCGACATGCGCTTGACCGCTTCGCGCGCGACCAGGAACGCACCGAGCACGTTGACCTCGAGGGTACGCTTGAGGCGCGCCGCCGTGTAGTCCGCGAATGGCGCAATGACGCCCACCACGCCCGCATTGTTGACCAGCGCCCGCAGCGGCACGCCGCGCGCGTCGAACTCGGCGAACATGCGCAGCACCTGCGTTTCATCGCTGACGTCGGCGCGCAGGCTGAACGCCTCGCCGCCGGCCGCGACGATGCGCGCGCACAGGTCTTGTGCGGCGCCGACGTCGTTCACGTAATTGACCGCCACGGTGTAACCGCGTGCCGCCGCCAAGAGAGCGGTGGCTGCGCCTATGCCGCGGCTGGCGCCGGTCACGAGCATGCAGGGATTCATGGCTGTTGGCTCCGTCGAATGCGGCGCGGCGCGCCTGCGCGCAAGACTATAAGCGAGCTTCGCCGGCGCTGGCGACGAACACCGCCCGTACCGGCGCGGGATGGCCTTCGATGGTGCGCGTGGCATCGTCCGGCGCGAGAAAATCCGCCAGCGAGTGGTGGGGCATCCATGCCGTGCTGCGCTGCTCGGCGACGCGGGTGGCGGTGATGTCGACGCAGCGCACCTCACCAAAGCCCGTCGCGCCCAGCCACTGTTCGACGGTGGCCGGCGACGGCACCGCCCACACGTTGCGCATCGCCGCGTAGCGCGTGGCGGGCACCAGCAACTCGCTGCTGCCGTCGACGATGACCAGGGTTTCGAGCACCAGTTGTCCGCCGGTGCGCAAAGCGCTGCGCAGCTCGCGCAAATGCGCGAGCGGATCGCGGCGATGGTAGAGCACGCCCATCGAGAACACCGTATCGAAACACGCGAGGCGCGCATCGAGCGCATCGCTCGCGAGCGTCAGCAGGTGCACGCGGCCGTCGTCGATATAGCGACGCACCGCGGCGAACTGCGCCAGCGCCGCCGGCGCGGGATCGATGCCGAGCGCCAGCGCCGCGCCGGCCTCGGCCATGCGCCACAGGTAATAGCCATTTCCACAACCGACATCGAGCACCCAGCGGCCGCGCAGCGGCTCGAGGTGCGGCGCCACCCGCCGCCATTTCCAGTCACTGCGCCATTCGCTGTCGATGTGGACGTCGAACAGCTCGAATGGACCCTTGCGCCACGGCGCGAGCGCCATGAGGGCCGCGCGCAGAGTGGCGCGCTGCGTGCTGTCGCAGCAGCCGGTTACGCGCGGACAATCACCCAGCTCGCGGCTGTCGACGTCGAGATCGGGCAGCGCCGCCAGCGCCTGGCGCCAGGCGGCGACACGACCGTCGCTGCCCTGCGCGGCCCGCGCGCGCGGCAGCATGTCGGCGAGCCAGGCTTGCGCACTCTCCGGCAGGCGCGCGAAGGCGTTCGTCAGGCCATGCCCGCTGTGATCAAGAAATGCGGAGAACGCGGCCTCGTCGTGGTTCAAGCCCATGGCGCGATCATGCGATGATCGCCGCCGCTTGCCCAGCGCGCTGGGCCAGGCGTCTCCTATTTCCGGCGCCCCGCGCCCTTCACCCGGTAGCCCTCGATGACCGCCAGCCACACCGCCGCCACCGCGCCCGTCATGGTCGCCTCGTTCTACCGTTTCGTGACGCTCGCCGCGCCGCGCGAGCTCGGTGCCGTGCTCGGCGAACGCGCGCGCGCGCTGGATCTGCTCGGCACCTTGCTGCTGGCCGAGGAAGGATTGAACGCGAGCATCGCCGGCGCGCCGGCGGCGGTCGCTGGGTTTCTCGATTTCCTGCGCGCGCAACCGGGCTTCGCGAGCTTGAGCGACGTGCGCGAATCCTGGCACGCGAGCGCGCCGTTCCGGCGCTTCAAAATCAAGTACAAGCGCGAAATCGTCACCATGGGCGTGCCCGGCATCGCACCGGCCGAGCGCACCGGCATCCACGTCACACCCACGGCATGGAACGAACTGCTGAACGACCCGCAAGTGCTGCTGATCGATACGCGCAACCGCTACGAGGTGCGGGTCGGCAGCTTCGACGGCGCGCTCGATCTCGGCATGGACAGCTTTCGCGAGTTCCCGGCCTTGATCGACGCCGAACTCGAACGCAGTGGCGCGACCCGCGTGGCGATGTTCTGCACCGGCGGCATACGCTGTGAAAAGGCCAGCGCCTATCTCATGGAGCGCGGCATCGAGGCGGTGTACCAGCTCGAAGGCGGCATCCTCAATTACCTCGAGCAAACGCCGTCGGCAACCTCGCGCTGGCATGGCGATTGTTTCGTGTTCGACGAACGCGTGGCGCTCGATGCCGCCTTGAGCCCGGGCGAGTTCACGCTGTGCTTCGCGTGCCGACGGCCCTTGAGTGCCGAGGACCGCGCCTCACCATTGTTTCGCGAGGCCGAGTGTTGCCCGCATTGCCATGACCAGTTGAGCGCCGACAAGCGCCGCGGCTTCGCCGAGAGACGCCGCCAGGTGGCGCTGGCCGACGCGCGCCACGAGCGCCACGTCGGCGCGGTGATGCCGGTGCGTGACAAGGCACTGTAGGTGCAAATTCATTCGCACATTCGCGGTGCGCAGAATGTCAGGCTGAAGCCTGACCCACAGGGCCATCGCTTTTTCATTGTGGGTCAGGCTTCAGCCTGACATTTGCCTGATGCCCGGGCGCCCCGCCACAGGCCGACGATGTCGCGCCTGTTCAGAAGCCGCTGATGTGATGCTCGATGAGTTTGGCGATGGCCTTTTCGTCCATGCGCGGCGGGCCGTCGGGAAACCACAGCGCCGATTGCGCGAGCATCAGGCGCGCGATGCGCGCGCCGTCGAACATGCGCTGTTCGTCCAGGCAGTCTTCCATGAAGCGCGTGACCAGCGACAAGGCCGCGCCGAGCACCGCTTCGGTGTCCGTCGTGCGCGCGCTCGCGGCCGCCACCGGGGCCTGCTCGGCGAGGCGCGGCAGCGTGCGTGCAACGAAGTCCAGCAACGATTCCGCCGCCGCCGGCATCGCCACGCCCTGCCCGTGCGCCCATGCGCGCACCCGCAGGCCGGTGGTGACCTGCTCGCCTTCCACGGCAAGTGCGGACGCCATCGCGTCGAGCAATGCCGCCGCCTCGTCGGCCATGGCCAAGGCCTCGACATGGCGCTGCCACGCGTCGGGCGCCACGCCTATCAACAAGGCGATGGCGACCGGTGACAGCGGCCACTGCTCTTCGCCCACCCAGCGCTCGTAGAGCAACTGCCGGGCAGGGTCAGGGCTATCGGGATTGAGGCCGGTGCGCAGTCGCGCCACCAGCGAGGTGACTGGTCCGGGCATGGTCAGGGCGGCTGGTAGGTCACACGGTAGACGACACCGGCCTGGTCGTCGGAGATCAGCAGGGAGCCGTCTTCGAGCGTTGCGAACGCCACCGGCCGTCCCCAGTTCTCCTCGCCCTCGAGCCAGCCGGTGATGAAGGGTTCATAGCTGGCGAGCGAGCCATCCGGCTTGAGCGTGGCGCGCATCACCCGGTAGCCTGACTTGCGCGAGCGATTCCAGGAACCGTGTTCGGCCACCAGCAGCGCGTGGCGATACTCGGCCGGAAACATGCCGCCTCGATAGAACATGAGGCCGGTCGGCGCGACGTGGGCGCCGAGTTCGATGGCGGGCGGCGTGAATTGGTCGGCGCGCTGGCCGGCGCCGAACTCGGCATCGAGGATGGCGGCGCCGTGCACATGGGGATAACCGAAGTCCTGCCCGGCACGCGTGACGCGATTGATTTCGTCGGGCGGCACATCGTCACCGAGCATGTCGCGACCGTGGTCCGCGAACCACATCTCGCCGTTGGCGGGATGCCAGTCGAAGGCCACCGAGTTGCGCACGCCGCGCGCGTAGGCCGTGACCTTGCCGCTGTCGGTGGTGATGCGCAGTATCGAGGCATAGGGAAATTTCGGTGCGCAGATATTGCACGGCGCGCCGACCGGCACATACAGCGCGCCGTCGGGACCGAAGGCGATGGCCTTCCAGCCGTGATGCAGATCCTTGGGCAAGCCGCCCACCACCTGTTCCGGCAGCGGCGGCGCCGGCAGGTGGGCCTCGATGTTGGAGTAGCGCAGCACCCGGTCCACCGCCGCCACGTACAGCGCGCCGTCACGAAAGGCGACGCCCGATGGCATGCTGAGATATTCAGCGACCAGGCCGATACGCTCCGCCACGCGATCGTGGTTGGCGTCGATGGCGGCATACACACGCCCGGCTTCACGGCTGCCGATGAACAAGGTGCCCTGACTGCCGAGCGCCATCTGGCGCGCGTCGGGCACCTGGTCGGCATACAGGCTGATGTGAAATCCGGGCGGCAGGCGCAGGCGCGCGAGATCCAGCGCCCAGGCCGCCGTCGTGGTGGCCAGCAGTGCCAGGCCGGCAACGACGGTGACCAGCGCGCGTGCCATGGTCTCAGATTTCCTGCGACATCTTCTCGGTGGTGACCGACAGGCGATGAATGAGCGTGCGCAGGAACACCTTGAGGAAGCGCACCTGGCAATTGAGTGAAACCTGGGTGATGACCGTCGAGTTCACTTTCAGGAGCGAGGTGGCGCCCTTGGCGACAATGGTCGCGGTGCGCTTGGTCTTGGCCAGGTAGCCCATCTCGCCGAAGCAGTCACCAGCCAGCAACACGCGCAGTTCCTTGCCGCTCTTCTCCACCGCCACTTCGCCGTAGACGATGATGTAGAACGAATCGTCCAGTTCGCCTTCGACGATGATCTGATCGCCGTCGCGATAGTCCTGCCACTTGCCGGCGCGCACGATCTCCCAGATCTCGGCATCAGGAAAGCCGTCGAAGAAATCGAGCTGCTTGACGGCGACGAACTGCTCCTGCTCGGAGATGTTCTCTTCCGGCGTCTCCAGCAGCGAATCGAAGGCGCGGCTGAGATCCGACGCCATGTCCATGCCCATCTGGTAGCGCTGCGCGCGATCCTTGGCCAGCGCCTTGTTCATGATGCGCACCAGTTCCTCGGGCACGTCCTGGCGGAACTGGCGCACGTCCGGCGGGTCGTCGTTGAGGATGCGCTGCACGAGGCGTGAAAAATTCTCGGCCACGAACGGATGCTTGCCCGCGAGCAGTTCGTACATGATCACGCCCAGCGAAAAGATGTCGGTCTGGTTGGTGAGGTAGTCCTCGGTGATCTGTTCGGGGGACATGTAGCGCGGCGAACCGACCAGGCCCATGGGCATGGTCTTGGTCGAATCCATCTTCGACAGGTGGGCGATGCTGAAATCGCCAATCTTCACGTCGCCGGTGGCCGTGACCAGGATGTTGGTCGGCTTGATGTCGCGATGGATGACGCCCTGCTTGTGCGCGTAGTCGAGCGCCTTCGCGCACTTGAAGATCATCTCCACCACTTTTTCTATGGAGGCGAGGTGATCGGGCTTGCAATAGGTCTTGAGCGTCTCGCCGCCCTCGACCAGCTCCATGACGATGTAGCAGGTGTCACCGTCGACACCGGCATCGTAGATGCCGATGATGTTGGGATGGGTGAGGCGTCCGGCGGTATGCGCCTCGTTGAAGAACATCTTGCGGTAGCGCTCGCCGCCTTCCTCGTCGTTCAACTGCTCGGCGTGGGCAATCTTGATGGCGACATTGCGGTCGGCATAGGGGTCGTGGCCGAGGTAGACCGTGCCCATGCTGCCGCGGCCGATTTCGCGCATGACCTGGTACTTGCCCAAGCGTTCCGGGACTTGTCCGCTCATGTGCTGCTCTGGTCACTCGCTGGTTTTGGGCCCGATCCATCGGCGGCGGCTTCACCGCTACAAGAGGCATCGATGGGCGCCTGCCTCGGCGTTCGCCGTATCGTTCGCCTTGACTTTCAAGATAGTAATTCAATTCCCGGGACCGGCATACCGGGCCCGCCGGCGCGGCGCGACGTCGCGCCACGCAGTCATCAAAATGGGGCTGCGGCGTGGCTTGCGGCAGCTTCCCGGGATGCTTATCGTCACTTTGAAGCGGAACTGGATCACCGAGATGCCCGAATCGACCCATGCATTGTGCAATCGCCTGCGACAGCAGGCAGCGACCCTCGCCGCGCGGGACATCGCCAGCCTGTTCGACGCCGAGCCCGACAGGCTCGTGCGCCTGCGCAAGTCGGCCGCCGGCCTGACCCTGGACGTTTCCAAGCAAGCGCTCGACACGGCGGCGCTGGAGGGCCTGCTGAGCCTCGCGGCGGCGAGTGGCCTCGGCGCCGCCATCGAAGCCATGTTCAAGGGCGATATCATCAATCACACCGAAAGGCGCGCGGTGCTGCATACCGCCCTGCGCGCCGGCGCCGAGGGTCGGGCGGAGGTCGACGGTCAGCGCGTCGCCACCGAAGTGGAACACGTGCTGGCGCGCATGGAACGGCTGGTGGCGGATGTCCACGAGGGGCGCTGGCGCGGCTACAGCGGCGAACGCATCACCGACGTCGTCAACATCGGCATCGGCGGCTCCCATCTCGGCCCGCAGCTCGCCTGCGAGGCGCTGCGCTACCAGCACAGCGGGCAGGTACGCGTGCACTTTCTCGCCAATGTCGATGGCGGGGAATTCGATCGCGTGGTGGCGCCTCTGAACCCGGCCTCCACCCTGTTCCTGATCACTTCGAAGTCGTTCACCACGGTCGAAACCCGCTTGAACGCAATGTCGGCGCGCGCGTGGCTGGCGACGCGCTTCACCGATGGCGCCGCCATTGCCTGTCATTTCGTCGCGGTCAGTGCCGCACCCGCCAAGGCGGTCGAATTCGGCATCGCGGCCGACAACGTCTATCCGCTGTGGGACTGGGTCGGCGGCCGCTATTCACTGTGGTCGGCGGTGGGCCTGCCGATCGCGTTCGCGGTCGGCATGGACGCTTTTCGCGAATTCCTGGCCGGCGCGCGCGCGCTGGACGAGCATTTCCGCGCCACGCCGTTCGCCGACAACCTGGCGGTGCTGCTGGCGCTGACGGCGTTCTGGAACAGCCACTGCCAGGGCGCCGAATCGGAAGCGGTGGTGCCCTACGACGACCGCCTGCGCTACCTGCCGGACTACCTGCAGCAGCTCGAAATGGAAAGCAATGGCAAGCGCGTGGACCGCGAAGGCCAGCCCCTCGCGGGCCACTCGGCGCCCGTCACCTGGGGCGGTCTCGGCACCAACGCGCAGCACGCCGTCTTCCAGCTCCTGCACCAGGGCACGCGTCGCGTGCCGGTCGACTTCATCGTGTGTCTCACCCATCCCGCGGCGCGCGCCGCGCATCACGACATGCTGGTCGCCAACTGCATCGCCCAGGCCGAGGGCCTCATGCGCGGCCGCATCATCGACAGCGCCGATCCGCTGGCGCGCCATCGCGACATTCCCGGCAACCGCGCCAGCACGCTCATCAGCATGCACGCGCTGACCGCGGCCACGCTGGGCGCGCTGATCGCGCTCTACGAACACAAGACCTACGTACAGAGCGTGTTGATGAACATCAACGCTTTCGATCAATGGGGCGTGGAACTCGGCAAGGTGCTGGCCGGCAGCATCCTCGAGGAGATCAGCCAGGGCGCGGTGAGCGGCGAGCATGACCCGTCGACGCGCGCGATGTTGGAGGCGTATCTCGCCGCACGCACTGAGAATTGAATGTCAGACTGAAGTCTGACCCACAATAAAATGTGCCGTGACTTTGTGGGTCAGACTTCAGTCTGACGACGAAATGTGCGATTGAAGTCTCATCCGAGGGGGATGGGGACATTCACAGCGCCGGGCCCCGCACCGCCATTTCGGAGGTCCTGGCCAGGCGGTCGATCAGCACCTTCATGAACACCTTGTAGAAACGCAGCTGGCAATCGGCGCTGACCTGCTCGATGAGCGTCGCGTTGATCTTGAGCAATGACAACGGTCCGTCGGCCTTGACCGTGGCGGTGCGCTTGATGCGGTTGAGATAGCCCATTTCGCCGAAGCAGTCGCCGGTATGCAGCTGGTCCAGCGACTGGCCGAACTTGGTGACCGAGACGTCACCGCTGACGATGATGAAGAACGCCTCGTCGACTTCGCCCTCGATCACCACCGCCGTGTCGACATCCACTTCCATCCACACGCTGGCGCGGATGATCTCCCAGATCTCGTTGTCGGGAAAACCACGAAAGAATTCCAGGCGCTTGACCTTGTCGAACTTGGCCGTGATGGCGATGTCTTCCTGCGGACGTTCGAGGTGGGTGAACACCATGGAAAGGTCCGCTGCGATGTCGAGCCCCGTGCGATAACGACGCGCCGGGTTTTTTTCCAGCGCGCGCCGCACGATGCGTTCCAGCACTTCGGGCGTGTCGGCCCGGTAGTTGCTCATGGGCGGCGGGTCTTCGTTGACTATCTTGTGCACCAGCGCCGAAAAACTTTCGCCGCCGAACGGATGATGGCCGGTGATGAGCTCATAGGCGACCACGCCCAGCGAAAACAGATCGGTCTGGTTGGTGATGACGTCCTCGTGCACCTGCTCGGGCGACATGTAGCGCGGCGAACCGACGAAGCCCAAGGGCATGGTCTGGGTGGTGTCCTGGCGTACCGCGTGGGCGATGCTGAAATCGGCAATCTTGACGTCCATGTCGTCGGTGACGAGGATGTTGGACGGCTTGATGTCACGATGGATCACGCCCTGCCGGTGCGCGTAATCGAGCGCCTTGGCGCACTTGAAGATGATCTCCGCCGCCTGGTTGAGCGGCAGCAGTTTCTCGGCGCGGCAGTAGGGCCTGAGGGTGCCGCCCTTGGCCACCAGCTCCATGACGATGTAACACGAATCGCCATCCACGCCGGCATCGAAGATGTCGAGAATATTGGGATGACGCAGCATGCCGGCGGTGTGCGCTTCGTTGAAGAACATCTTGCGAAAGCGCTCGCCGGTGTCCTTGTCCTTCAGGGCTTCGGCCATCGCCACTTTCACCGCCACTTCGCGGTTGATGTAGGGGTCGAAGGCGCGATAGACGATGCCCATGCTGCCGCGCCCGATCTCGGACAGGATGTCGTACTTGCCGAGCTTTTTGGGCGCGTCGCTCATGATTGCCGCCGGACCGAAACGCCGCCCTGCGCGACGCCAGTGTGAATTGCATGGATATCGCCCGACATGGTGTCGATTGCGCCAGGCATTTGCAAGGCAAGCGACGCCGCGCAAGCAGCGACCCGGACACGCGCGATCGTTATAATCCGCTGATGCAAGCGAGCACCCCCAAGATTCCGTGGCTGGCGATGATCCTGATCGCCGGTGTGGCCTTCACGGCGGGCATCGGCTTGTCGTACTGGCATAACCGCGACGGCGATGTGCCCGCCATCGACGGCCTGTTGTGGCCCGACCCGCCGGTGGTGCCCGACATCGCCCTGACCCGTGACGACGGCACGCCGTTCCGGCTTGCCGATCTGCGCGGCAAATGGACCTTGATGTTCTTCGGCTTCACGCACTGCCCCGACGTGTGCCCGACCACGCTGGACGTGCTGGCGCAGGTCCACACGGTCCTGCGTAAAGCACCGCCCTACGGCAGCCAGGGCCAGGTGGTGTTCGTGTCGGTCGATCCGGAGCGCGACACGCCGGCCCAGCTCGCGCAATACGTGCATTACTTCCACAAGGACTTTATCGGCGTGACCGGCGCCGAGGCTGAACTCAAACCGCTGACCCAGGCGCTGGGCGTGCTGTTCATGAAAGTGGCCGCCGGCGGCCCCGATTACTCGGTCGATCACTCGGCCGGCATTTTCTTCATCGACCCGGCGGGCCGCCTGGTCAGCGTGCTGACGCCACCGCATACCGCCGACGCGGTGATCGCGCGCTTCAAGGCGGTCAGCGCCTTCATCCTGGGAAGATCCTGATGCGCATTGTTGTGACCATGCTCGCGGTGCTGGCGGGCAGCGAAGCGCTGGCCTGCGATGGCCTCAGCGTCGAACGCGCCTGGCTGCGCCAGCCGCCGCCCGGCAGCGACGTCGCCGCCGCCTATTTCGAAGCGCGTAACGACGGCGCGTCGACGCTCACCATCAAGTCCGTCGCCAGCCCCGATTTCAAGGGCGCCATGCTGCATGCCACGCAGGTGGTGGATGGCCGCGTCGAGATGCGAGCCCAGGGCGATATCGAACTCGAGCCCGGCGCGCGCTTCGTGGCCGCCCCGGGCGGCGCCCACGTGATGCTGTTCGAACCGGTGAAGGCCCTCGAGGCCGGCATGAGCTTGACGCTGGAATTGCGCTGCGCCGAGGGCGAAGCGCTGAAAGTCGCGCTGCCCGTGCAGCGTAATGCGCCCCCCTGAGGCGAGCGCGTGAAGTATTCAGCGCGCCTGTTCGTGGCCCTGCAGTGGCTGCTGCCCAAGCACCTCGTGTCCGACCTGGTCGGTTACCTCACGCGCCTCGAGGGCGGTGTGCTGACGCGCGTCGCCATCCGCGTGTTCGTGCGCCTGTTCGGTGTCGACATGAGCGACGCGCGGGAGCCCGACTGCAACGCCTACCCGAGCTTCAACGCCTTCTTCACGCGCGCGCTGCGCGACGGCGCGCGTCCCATCGTCGACGACCCGGAGGCTTTCGTGTGCCCCGCCGACGGCACGCTCAGCGAATTCGGCGCGTTGAACGGCGACCGCCTGGTGCAGGCCAAGGGCATCGATTACACACTGCTCGACCTGTTCGACGGCGACGCCGAGCTCGCGGCGCGTTTCGACGGCGGCCACTTCGCCACCATCTACCTCGCGCCCTACAACTACCATCGCGTGCACATGCCGTGCACGGCCACGGCGAAAGTGTTGCGCTACGTGCCCGGCGAACTGTTCTCGGTCAACGCCACCACCGCGCGCGGCGTGCCCGGGCTGTTCTGTCGCAACGAGCGCAGCATCGTGGTCTTCGAGGCTGGTCCCCACTCCCTGGCGCTGATCATGGTCGGCGCGTTGAACGTCGGCAGCATCGAACTGGTGCTGCCGCGGGCGCAGCCGGCGTGCAATCGTCCGCACAACAACCAGCCCGCGCATGTCAGTCAAGCACTGGACGGCCCGACGCTCGAGCGCGGCGCCGAGTTCGGTCGCTTCAACATGGGCTCGACGGTGGTGGTGACGACCAGCCGCGGCTGGCTCAACTGGCACGAGGACGCGCGCGCCGGTCTCCCGGTGCGCATGGGGGCATGGCTGGGGCGGACCACAACCCTCGACGCCCGTCGAGACTAGGGTCGCCCGCGATGGCCGGCGGCGGGTCACACCGCCGCGGCGCTCAGTAACGCGGACGGCGTTGCGGCGGCTTGTCGGCGCGCGGCTTCGCTTCGTTGACCTTCAGGGCGCGGCCCTTGACCTGCTTACCGTTCAATTCCTTGATCGCCATGTCGGCCGCGCTGTTGTCCTGCATTTCGACAAAGCCGAAACCCTTGGACTGGCCGGTAACCTTGTCCGAGATCACGCTGGCACTACGCACTTCACCGAACTCGGAGAACAATTCCCGAAGGTCGTCGTCGGTGACGGCGTAAGCAAGATTTCCCACGTATATATTCACAGTATTTACCCGCTGACTGAGTGCCTTGCGCTGAATACCGGTGAACCCTCAAGGCCCAAGGGAGCATCGGCCATCGGCCCCGAGCGGGGGCGAATACTTGAATAACAGAAGGGAAACCGGTTTTGCAAGGCGTGCCGCGCGTCGAGGACCGTGCCGCGCGGCCGGGCTCAGGAGGCGTAGGCCAGCATGGCGGCCAGGCAGACCGACATCAGGGTGCCCGGCAAGAGGCCCAACAGCAGGATGGACAGGCTGTTGACGCTGAACACCAGGCGTACGTCGTCACCGGCTGAAATAGGCTCCGCGGCGGCGTCAGGCGCATCGAAATACATGAGCTTGATGATACGCAGGTAGTAGTAGGCGCCGATCAGGGAGAACACCACGGCGACGATGGCGAGCCACGAATAACCGGCCGCCACCACTTCCTTGAGCACGAACCACTTGGCCCAGAACCCGGCGAACGGCGGCACACCGGCCAGCGAGAAGATCACGATCAGCATGAGGAAGGCCAGCCACGGGCTGCGCTTGGCAAGGCCGGCGAAATCCTGCAGACGGTCCGACTCGGAGTTGGCCGAGGACAGCAACACGATGGCGCCGAAAGCGCCCATGCTCATCACCGCGTAGGTGATGACGTAGAACATCGAGGCGGCATAGCCGCTGGTGCGCGCCGACAGCAGGCCGAGCAGCAGGAAGCCCATGTGCGAGATGGTCGAATAGGCCAGCATGCGCTTCAAGTTGGTCTGCGCGATGGCCACCACGTTACCGACGGCCATCGACGCCACCGACAGCAAGACCAGCATGGTCTGCCATTCACCGACCAGCCCGCCCAGGCCGTCGGTCAGCACGCGCACCGCCATGGCAAAGGCGGCGAGCTTGGGCGCGGAGCCGATGAACAGCGTGACCGGCGTCGGCGCGCCCTGGTAGACGTCAGGCACCCACATGTGGAATGGCACGACGCCGAGCTTGAAGGCGATGCCAATCAGCACGAACACCAGGCCGAAGGTGTACAGCAGATGGGAATTGCCGCCCGCCACCTGCGTCGCCAGGGTTCCGAGGTCGAGAGTGCCGGACACGCCGTAGATCATCGACATGCCGTAGAGCAGCATGCCCGAGGCCAGCGCGCCGAGCACGAAGTACTTCATGGCCGCTTCCGAGGCCGAGGCCGAATCGCGGTCCATGGCCACCATCGCGTACATGGCCAGCGACAGGAGCTCGAGACCGAGATACACGGTCAGGAGGTTGTGCGCCGAGATCAGCACCATCATGCCGAGCGTCGCGAACAGGCCGAGAATGTAGAATTCCTGCACCTCGCGCCCGCGGCGCTCGAAGTAATCGCGCGCGTAGAAGAACGACAGCAGCACGATCACCATCAGGAAGGCCTTAAGCACCGCCGCCATGATGTCGACGCGGTAAGTGCCATGGAAGGCCAGCGTGGTCGACTGCGGAAACCACATCGCGAGTTCCGCCAGCACCACCATCACCGACATGGCGGCGGCCCAGAACGTCGCCGCGCGGTTGTCCGCTCCGCGGAATACCTCGACCAGCAGCACCAGGCAGGCCAGGCCCGCCATGGTGGCTTCGGGTAATACGGTCACGATCTCGTTCATCGCCGGCGGCCTCAGGGTAATTTCGAGTGCGAGATCTGCGTGATCAGCTGATCCACACTGGCATTCATCATGTCGAACATCGGCGCCGGCCACAGGCCGAACACCAGCACCGCCACCGCCAGGGTCAAAAGGATCAGGCGCTCACGACCATCGATGTCCTCGAGTTCGGCCACGTGATCGTTGGCGACTTCGCCGAACATCACGCGCTTGTACATCCACAGCGTGTAGGCCGCGCCCAGGATCAGGGTCACCGAGGCCAGGAAGGCATACCAGAAGTTGGCCTTGAAGGCGGTGAGGATGACCAGGAACTCGCCGACGAAGCCCGAGGTGCCCGGCAGACCGGCATTGGCCATCGAGAACAGCATCATGAACGCGGCGAACACCGGCATCTTGTTGACCACGCCGCCGTAGTCGCCGATCTGGCGGCTGTGCACGCGGTCGTAGAGCACGCCTATGCACAGGAACATCGCGCCCGAAATGAAACCGTGGGAGATCATCTGCACCATCGCGCCGGAGATGCCGGCCGCCGAACGATGCCAGTCGCCGGTCGCCGCCGCCACCTGGAACACGATGAAGAAACCGAGCGTGACGAAGCCCATGTGCGAGATGGATGAATAGGCCACCAGCTTCTTCATGTCCTGCTGCACGAGGGCGACGAAACCGATGTAGACGATCGCAATCAGCGACAGGCCGATCATCAGCCAATCCAGTGATGCCGAGGCGTCGGGCGCGATAGGCATGCTGAAACGCAGGAAGCCGTAGCCGCCCATCTTCAACATGATGGCGGCCAGCACCACCGAACCGCCGGTCGGCGCCTCGACGTGGGCGTCGGGCAACCATGTGTGCACCGGCCACATCGGGATCTTGACCGCGAAGGCCAGCAGGAAGGCGATGAAGATCCATTGCTGCTCGGCCAGGGTCAGCGGCACCTGGTGCATGGCCGGCAGCGCGAAACTGCCCGCCTTGCCGTACAGGTACAGCAATGCGACCAGCATGAACACCGAGCCCATGAAGGTGTAGAGGAAGAACTTGATGGTGGCGTACACGCGCCGCGGCCCGCCCCAGATACCGATGATGAGGAACATCGGGATCAGCATCGCTTCCCAGAAGATGTAGAACAGGATGGCGTCCTGGGCGGCGAACACGCCGTTCATGAGGCCTTCGAGGATCAGGAAATTACCCATGTAGAGGCTCAAGCGGTCCTTGATCACCACCCAGCCCGCCAGCACCACCAGCACGGTGGTGAAGGTGGTCAGGAGGATCAGGGGCAGCGCGAGGCCGTCGATGCCGAGCGCGTACTCGATGTCGAAGGGCTTGATCCACGGCAGCCTCTCGACGAACTGCATGCCGCCATTGGCATTGTCGAAACGCTGCCACAGCAGCAGCGAGACCACGAACGTCGCAAGCGCCACCACCAGCGAATCCGTGCGCACCGGGCCATCGGGCACGCGGCGACCGGCAAAAATGACCCACAGCCCGCCGATGATCGGCAGCCAGATGGCAATACTCAGCAGGGGCAGATCAGCGCTCATGCGGGCTCACACTTGGTTCGAAGGACGCTCGTTATGCATGCGTTCACGACAGGACTCCGTGGACGAACACACCCAGCAGCACGAGCAGGCCGATGATCATGGCGAAGGCATAGTGATAGAGGAAACCGGACTGCACGTTACGCACCACGCTTGCCCACCAGCCGACCGCGCGCGCCGAGCCATTGACCAAGAGGCCGTCGATCAGGCCTTCGTCACCGACCTTCCACAGCAGGCGGCCAATGCCGCGCGAGCCCCCGGCGAAGAACCATTCGTTGAAGCGGTCGAAGCCGTACTTGTCGAGCAGGATCCTGTGCACCAGCGACAGGCTTGAGGCTATCTTGGCGGGAACCCCGGGACTCTGGAGATACAGGAACCACGCCGTCACCGCGCCGGCCATTGCCAGCATGAAGGGTAGCTGGGTCACGCCGTGCGTGATGAAAGGCACCACGCCATGGAATTCCTCGGCCATGTGGCCGAGCACGTCGTGCTCGTGGGCGACCACGATGCTGTTGCCGAAATAGTTGCCGAACACCATCGAACCGATGCCGAGCGCGCCGATGATGACCGACGGCACCGCCAGCGCCATCAAGGGCACGGTGACCACCGCCGGTGACTCGTGCAAGTGTTCCTGGGTGTGGTGATCCATGCGCTCCTTGCCATGAAAGACCAGGAACACCAGGCGGAACGAATAGAGCGCGGTGATGTAGACACCGAGCAGCACCGCCCAATAGGCGTATTCGGCGACCGGGTTATGCGACAGCGCGACCGCTTCGATGATGGCGTCCTTGGAAAAGAAGCCGGCGAAGCCCGGGAAGCCGATCAAGGCCAGCGTGCCGATGAGGCTGGTCCAGTAGGTGATGGGCATGTACTTCTTCAAGCCGCCCATGTGGCGCATGTCCTGCTCGTGGTGCATGCCGATGATCACCGAGCCGGCGGCGAGGAACAGCAGCGCCTTGAAGAAGGCGTGGGTGAAAAGATGGAAGATGGCGGCGCTGTAGGCCGACGCGCCGAGCGCGACGGTCATGTAGCCGAGCTGCGACAAGGTCGAATAGGCAACCACGCGCTTGATGTCGTTTTGCACCAGGCCGAGCAGGCCCATGAAGAACGCCGTGATGGCGCCGATGGCCATCACCACCGACAAGGCCGTGGTCGACATCTCGAACAGCGGCGACATGCGCGACACCATGAAGATGCCGGCCGTGACCATGGTCGCGGCATGGATGAGCGCCGAGATCGGGGTCGGGCCTTCCATCGAATCAGGCAGCCACACGTGCAGCGGCCACTGCGCGGACTTGCCCATCGCGCCGACGAACAGCAGCAGGCAGGTGACCGTCATCAAGGACCATTCATGGCCCGGGAACACCGTGATGGTGGTGTCGGCGAGACCCGGTGCGGCCTTGAACACCTCGGCATAGTCGAGCGTGCCGGTGTACATCAGCACCGCGGCGATGCCGAGCAGGAAGCCGAAGTCACCGACGCGGTTGACCAGGAAGGCCTTCAGGTTGGCGTAGATGGCCGTTGGGCGCGTGTACCAGAAACCGATCAGGAGATAGGACACCAGGCCGACCGCTTCCCAGCCGAAGAACAGCTGCAGGAAGTTGTTGCTCATCACCAGCATCAGCATGCTGAAGGTGAACAGCGAGATATAGGAGAAGAAGCGCTGGTAACCCGGGTCGTCGTGCATGTAGCCGATGGTGTAGATATGCACCATCCACGACACGAAGGTCACGGTCACCATCATGGTCGCGGTCAACTGGTCGACCAGGAACCCGATGTGGAAATCGACGCCGGCGTTCGACATCCAGGTGTAGACGTTGGCGTTGTAGGTCGGCTCGCCGCCCAGCACGATGTCCTTGAATACCAGCACCGACAGCGCGAAGGACAGCGCGACCGAGCCGCTGGTGACCCAGTGCGCGCCGCTGCGGCCGATCTGGCGGCCGAACAGGCCGGCCGCGATGGCGCCGCCCAGCGGCAGGAGAACGATGGCGAGAAGCAGATTACCCATGCGGCTTTCCAGCAATGCGTGACGTTAGGGCGCGCGGCATCATGACCGTCATCAACCCTTCATGGTGCCGAGGTCTTCGACGTTGATGGAACTACGGTTACGGAACAGCACCACCAGGATGGCGAGACCGATGGCGGCTTCCGCGGCGGCCACCGTCAGGATGAAGAACACGAACACCTGGCCGGCCACGTCGCCGTTGAAATGGGAGAAGGCGATGAAGTTCATGTTCACCGCCAGCAGCATGAGCTCGATGCACATCAACAGCACGATGACGTTCTTGCGGTTGATGAAGATGCCGGCCACCGACAGGCAGAACAGGATGGCGCCGATGGTCAGGAAATGGGTGAGTGTCAGCACGTCGTTGTTCCTCAGCCCTGGCGCTCGGCGTCGACCTTGACCAGGCGCACACGATCCTGGCGACGCACGCTCACCTGCTTCTCGGGTTTGGGCGCCTTGGTCTGGCGGGTGTGGCGCAAGGTCAGCGCGATGGCCGCGATGATCGCCACCAGGAGAATTACCGAGGCGATTTCGAACGGCCAGATGTACTGCGTGTAGAGCGCAAGGCCCAGTTCCCGGGTGTTGTTGTAGTCGGCGGCGTGGGTGACGGCCGAGGCCGGCTTCTCGAGGCCGAAATGCTCGTGCTCGATGACCAGGCCAATGGCGATGAACATCAGCACCGCGACGATGCCTGCCACCGGCAGGTAGCGCGCGAAGCCTTCTCGCAACACGGTGAGATTGATGTCGAGCATCATGACCACGAACAGGAACAGCACCATCACCGCGCCGACGTAGACCAGCACCAGCGCGATGGCGAGGAACTCGGCCTCCAGCAGCAGCCACAGGCCTGAACTCGCGAAGAACGACAGCACCAGGAACAGCGCGGCGTGCACCGGGTTGCGCACCGTGATGACCATGGTCGCGGCCAGCACCAGCACGGCGGCGAACGAATAAAAGACGACTTGTTCGAACATGAATCGTGGTTAGACGGCTAGTGGAGGCGCGGGCGACATCGGCGTTGGCGCAGACGAACTAGTCGCCATGCGTTTCATGCGCGTGTCCCTGCCGGCTCCCGTGTCGCTGCGTCGTCCCCCTCCCGTTATCGTTCGTTATGGTGTGGCGTGGCGCTAGCGGTAGCGCGCCTCGGCAGCCCGATCAGCGGCGATCTGGGCCTCGAAACGCTCGGCGTTCGCAAGCAGCTTGTCCTTGGTCATGAGCAGATCGCCACGCTTCTCGCCGTGGTATTCGAAATGACGGGTCTCGACGATGGAATCCACCGGGCAGGATTCTTCGCAGAAGCCGCAGAAGATGCACTTGGTCAGGTCGATCTCGTACTTGGTGGTACGGCGCGTGCCGTCGTCACGCTGCTCCGATTCGATGGTGATGGCGAGCGCCGGGCACACCGCTTCGCACAGCTTGCAGGCGATGCAGCGCTCTTCGCCGTTGGCATAACGGCGCAGCGCATGCAGGCCACGGAAGCGCGCCGACTGCGGCGTCTTCTCTTCCGGGTACTGGATGGTGATCTTGCGATCGAACAGGTAGGCGCCGGTGAGCCTGAGCCCCTTGAGCAGTTCCCACAGGGTCAGGCTCTTGAAGTAATCGACAACTGCACTCATCGCCTCAGCCTCGCGCGCCGGCCGCGAACCACGGCGGCATGTGCCACACCACCATCGCCGCGACGACCACGATCCACACCATGGTGATGGGCAGGAAGATCTTCCAGCCGAGACGCATGATCTGGTCGTAGCGATAGCGCGGGAAAGTGGCGCGGAACCACAGGAACAGGAACAGGAAGAACGCGGTCTTGGCCAGGAACCAGTGGATGCCGTCCATGAAGAACAAGCCCACGCCCGGCACGCCGGTCAGCCACGGCAGCGGTGACAGCCAACCGCCGAGGAACATCACCGCGGCCAGCCCCGACACCAGGATCATGTTGGCGTATTCGGCCAGGAAGAACAGCGCGAAGCCCATGCCGGCGTATTCGACGTGGAAGCCGGCGACGATTTCCGATTCGCCTTCCGAGACGTCGAAGGGCGCGCGGTTGGTTTCCGCCACGCCGGAGATGAAGTAGATGACGAACAGCGGGAACAGTGGGATGAAGAACCAGCTGCCCGGCCCGAGCGCGCCGCGCTGAGCGTTGACGATGTCGCCGAGATTGAGGCTGCCGGCCGCGATCAACACACCGACCAGGGCGAAGCCCATGGCGATTTCGTAGGACACGATCTGCGCCGCCGAGCGCATCGCGCCGAGGAACGCGTATTTCGAATTCGACGCCCAGCCGGCGACGATGATGCCGTACACGCCAAGCGAGGTCAGCGCCAGGATGTACAGCAGGCCGGCGTTGATGTCCGCCAGCACCATTTCCGAACCGAAAGGCACCACCGCCCACGCCGCCAGCGCCGGCCCCAGTGCCAGGATCGGCGCAATCAGGAACAGGAAGCGGCTGGCGCCACTCGGCACCACCATTTCCTTGGTCAGGAGTTTCAGGGCGTCGGCAATGGGCTGCAGCAGGCCGAGCGGCCCCACGCGGTTGGGCCCGTTGCGCACTTGAATCCAGCCGATGATCTTGCGTTCGGCCAAGGTCAGGTAGGCCACGCCGCCCATCAAGGGCAACACGATGACCAGGATCTTGGCGATGATCACCGCCACCGTGATGAGCGGCGCCGGGATCATGCCGAGCGCCGTCAGTTGCTGTTCGAGCAATTCGAAGGGATTGATCATGCCGCTGCCTCGCCGCGCGCCGCGACCAGCGTGACCGCCGCGCCCTGTACCGCGACCGCGGCCAGCGCCGCGCGCGCGCCGTGCACCAGGCACACGCCATCCGGCAAGCCGTCGTCTATCGCCAGGAGCGCCTGCGCCCGCTGGCCGTCGCGTTCGATGTCGAGCCGCTGTCCGGCCACCACGCCGAGACGCGCCGCCGTGGCGCTGGCGAGGCGCACGCAATCGTCGCCCGCCTGTGGCATTTCCTGCAGGGCCTTGGCGTGACGCACCAGCGCGTCGCTGGCATACATCGGCACCTCGACCAGCACTTCGAGGCGGCTCGGGTCAATCTTGAGGGTGCTGGTCTCGAGCGTCGGCGTGAGGCGCGGCGCGAGCTTGACCTGCCCGACCAGCGCCTCGATTTCGCGCGTCACGTCTTCGCAGTTGACGGCATCGAAGCCGGGCAGGTCGAGCTTGTTGCCGAGCACGCGCAGGATCTTCCAGGCCGCGCGTGCGTCGCCGCGCGGTTTGACGGCCGGCGCGAAACGCTGCCAGCGGCCGGTGAGATTGACGAACGAGCCTTCGTTCTCGCCGAACAGCGCGCTCGGCAGGATGACGTCGGCGAGGGTGTCGAGGGCCGGGTTTTCGAAGGCGCTGACGGCGACCACGAATTCGGCCGCGTTCAAGGCCGCCGCGAGCCCGGCGCTGTCGGCGCTGTCGCGCTGCGGATCGACGCCCAGCAGGACATAGGCTTTGCGCGGCTCATCGCACATGGCGCGCAGGTTGCGGCCAGGCTTTTCGAGCACGCGGCCGGCCGGGCCGCGATGCGGCACGGCGCCAGCCAACCACGCGCCGGCGCCGTTGGCGCCGTCCGCCAGTTCACCCATGGTCGCGCCACTGACCGCCGCGAGCGCGGCCGTGACCTGCAGCAGCGCGCTGCGCTGCGGATGGCTGTTGACGGCCGCGCCTGTCAACACCAGCGGACGGCTGGCCTTGGCCAGCTTGTCGGCCATGGCCTCGATGTCGGCGCTCGTGACCGCGCTCTGCTCCACGAGCTTGGCGGTCGGCGCGGCCAAGGCCGTGCCGCGACGGCTGGCGACGCCGGCCGCCAGCGCGGCCGCGGCGCCCAGCAGCTGCGACGGTTTGACCGCGAGCTGGCCGGCCAGCGCGTAGTTGAAGTCCTGCGCATGGCTGCCTATCTGCATCACCGCCGCGCCTTTCAGCGCCGCCTTGCGCAAGCACAGGTTGAGCAGCGGGTTTTCGTGACGGGGATAGCTGCCGAGCAGCAGCACGGCATCGGCGTTCTCGATGGCGGCCAGCGATTCGACGCCAGGGTACAGCGGCTCGGCGCTCTGGTCGGAGAAATCGCGCTGACGCAGACGGTGGTCGACATTATGCGAGCCCAGGCCGCGCACCAGTCGCTGCAGGAGATAAAACTCTTCGGTAGTCGACGACGGCGAAGCGAGCGCCGCCAACTGATCGGCATCGCTGGCGGCGATGGCGCGCAGCTTGTCGCTCACCACCGTGAGCGCGGTCTCCCAATCGCAATCGCTCCAGCGGCCATCGCGCTTGATGCGCGGGCTCGCGAGGCGCGCCTCATGATTCATGCCCTGGTAGCTGTAGCGGTCGCGGTCCGACAGCCACGTGCCGTTGACCGCGGCGTTCTCTTTCGGCACCACGCGCTTGACGGTGGATCCCTTGACGTGGAAATGCAGGTTGGCGCCGAGCGCATCATGGGGCGCGACGCCATCGCGTTGCTGCAGCTCCCAGGCACGCGCCGAATAGCGGTAGGGCTTGTTGGTCAGCGCGCCCACCGGGCACAGGTCGATGACGTTGCCGGACAATTCCGAGGTCATGGCCTTGGCCACGTAGGTGCCGATTTCCATGTGCTCGCCGCGGCCGGTGGCGCCGAGTTCGCGCAGCCCGGCGATTTCCTCGCCGAAGCGCACGCAGCGCGTGCAATGGATGCAGCGCGTCATGTCGGTCTGCACCAGCGGGCCGATGTTCTTGTCGCGCACCACGCGCTTGCGTTCGGTGAACTGCGAGACGTCGCCGCCATAGCCCATGGCGAGATCCTGCAGTTCGCATTCACCGCCCTGGTCGCAGATCGGGCAGTCGAGCGGATGATTGATGAGCAGGAATTCCATGGTCGCGTGCTGCGCGGCGACGGCCTTGGGCGAACGCGTGTAGACCTTCATGCCATCCATGACCGGCGTCGCGCAGGCCGGCATGCACTTCGGCGCGCGTTCCACTTCCACCAGGCACATGCGGCAGCTGGCGGCCACCGACAGGTGCTTGTGATAGCAGAAGCGCGGCACGTAAATGCCGGCCGCATCGGTCGCCTCGATCAGCATCGCGCCCTTGCGCGCCTCGATGGTCTGGCCATCGACTTCAATCTTGATGCGGTCGTCACTCATGCCCGTTGTCACGTACTGGTCAGGCCGCGGCCGAATGGCCGCGCGCTTGCAGAATGCTGTGCCCGTGTTCGATGTAGTACTCGAACTCGTGGCGGAAGGTACGCACGAAGCTGCGCACCGGCATGGCCGCCGCGTCGCCCAGCGCGCAGATGGTGCGGCCTTCAATCTTGCTGGCGACGAGATCGAGCTTGTCGAGGTCGGCCGGCACGCCCTCGCCGTTCACGATGCGCGTCAACATGCGGTACAGCCAGCCGGTGCCTTCGCGGCACGGCGTGCACTGGCCGCAGGACTCGGAATAGTAGAAGCGCGAGATACGCTGCAGCACCTTGACCATGTCGGTGGTGTCGTTCATCACGATCACGGCGCCCGAGCCCAGCATCGAGCCGGCCTTGGAGATGGAGTCGTAGTCCATGTCGAGTTCGAGCATGGCCTTGCCGGTCAGCACCGGCACCGACGAACCGCCGGGAATGACGGCCTTCAATTCGCGACCGTCGAGCACGCCGCCGGCCAGTTCCAGCAAGGTGCGGAACGGCGTTCCCATCGGGATCTCGAAATTGCCGGGCTTGTTGACGTGACCGCTGACGGAAAAAATCTTGGTGCCGCCGTTGTTGGGCTTGCCGAGACCGGCGAACCACTCCGCGCCGTTGCGCAGGATGGTCGGCACCGAGGACAGGGTCTCGGTATTGTTGATGGTGGTGGGCTTGCCGTAGAGGCCGAAGCTCGCCGGGAACGGCGGCTTGAAACGCGGCTGGCCCTTCTTGCCTTCCAACGACTCGAGCAGCGCGGTTTCTTCACCGCAAATGTAGGCGCCGGCGCCGAGATGGGCATGCAGGTCGAAATCGATGCCCGTGCCCTGGATGTTCTTGCCGAGCAGCCCCGCTTCGTAGGCTTCCTTCAAGGCGTTCTGGAAATGGATGGCCGGCTCGTCCATGAACTCGCCGCGCATGTAGTTGTAACCGACCGTGGCGCCCATCGCGTAGCCGGCGATGGCCATGCCTTCGACCAGCGCATGGGGATTGAAGCGCAGGATGTCGCGGTCCTTGCAGGTGCCGGGTTCCGATTCGTCGGAGTTGCACACCAGGTAGCGCTGCATGTCGCCCTTGGGCATGAAGCTCCACTTCACGCCGGCCGGGAAACCCGCGCCGCCACGGCCACGCAGACCGGCCGACTTGACGATCTCGATGATGTCCGCCTGCGGCGTCTTGTCGCGCAGGATCTTCTCCCACGCGCTGTAGCCGCCTATCGAGCGATAGGTCTTCATCGACCACGGCTCGGCCAGGTTGCGCGTGGCGTAGCAAGTCAGATCGAGCTTGATATCGGTCATTTCAGCCCGTCCAGGATTTCGTCGACACGGTCGATGGTGAGATTTTCGTGGTAGACGTGGTTGACCTGCATCATCGGTGCGCCACAGCAGGCCGCCAGGCATTCTTCTTCGCGCTTCAAGAAAATGCGGCCGTCGGGCGTCGATTCGCCGATGCGGATGCCGAGTTTCTTCTCGACATGGGTGACGATGTCTTCACTGCCGCGCAGCATGCACGAGATGTTGGTGCAAATGGCCACCGCGTTGCGGCCGCAGGGCGAGGTCTCGTACATCGAGTAGAAGCTCGCCACCTCGTACACCGCGATGCGCGGCAGTTCGAGGTAATCGGCCACCGCGTCCATCAGTTCGGTGGTGAGGTAGCCCTGGTTTTCGTGCTGCACTTCCGCCAAGGCCGCGAGCAAGGCGGACTGCTTGCGCTCCGGCGGGTACTTGGCCACCCATGCGTCGATCACTTCACGCGCATGGTGGGATAGCAACTGGTCGTGTGACTCACTCATGGCGCGGACCTAGCGGTCGATTTCTCCAAACACGATGTCCATGGTGCCGATCACGGCAACCACGTCGGCCAGCATGTGGCCCTTCACCAATTCGTTCATGGCCGACAGGTGCGCGAAACCCGAGGCGCGCGCCTTGAGGCGATAAGGCTTGTTGGCGCCGTCCGAGACGAGGTAGATGCCGAATTCACCCTTGGGATGCTCGACCGCGGAATACACTTCGCCGGCCGGCACGCAGTAGCCCTCGGTGAAGAGCTTGAAGTGGTGAATGAGCGATTCCATGTCACCTTTCATGCTCGCGCGGTCGGGCGGCGTGAGCTTGTGATCGTCGACGATCACCGGGCCGGGATTGGCGCGCAGCCACTTGACGCACTGCTTCATGATGCGCGCCGACTGACGCATTTCCTCGACGCGCACGAGGTAGCGGTCGTAGCAGTCGCCATTGACGCCGACCGGGATGTCGAAATCGAGGTCGGCATAGACTTCGTAAGGCTGCTTCTTGCGCAGGTCCCAGGCGAGGCCCGAACCGCGCAGCATCGGCCCAGTGAAGCCAAGTTCCAGCGCGCGTTCGATGGTGACGATGCCGATGTCGACGGTGCGCTGCTTCCAGATGCGGTTGTCGGTCAACAGCGTTTCGTATTCGTCGACGCAGGCCGGGAAGCGATCGCAGAAATCGTCGATGAAATCGAGCATCGAGCCGCTGCGGTTGGCATTGAGGCGCTCGAGATCACGGGCGTTGCGCCATTTCGACGGCTGGTAGAGCGGCATCGCATCCGGCAGGTCGCGGTACACGCCGCCCGGCCGGTAGTAGGTGGCATGCATGCGCGTGCCGGACACCGCCTCGTAGCAGTCCATGAGGTCTTCGCGCTCACGGAAGCAGTACAGGAACATGGTCATGGCGCCGATGTCGAGGCCGTGGGCGCCGAGCCACATGAGGTGGTTGAGGATGCGCGTGATCTCATCGAACATCACGCGGATGTACTGCGCGCGGAGCGGAACCTGGATGCCGCACAGTTTCTCGATGGCCATCACGTAGGCGTGCTCGTTGCACATCATCGAGACGTAATCGAGCCGGTCCATGTAACCGATGCTCTGATTGAACGGCTTGTTCTCGGCCAGCTTCTCGGTGCCGCGATGGAGCAGGCCGACGTGCGGATCGGCGCGTTCGATGACTTCGCCATCCATCTCCAGCACCAGGCGCAGCACGCCGTGCGCGGCCGGATGCTGCGGGCCGAAGTTCAGCGTCAGATTACGAATCTCAGGCATCGGCGGGCTTGCTCACGGGTTTCGAGGACTCGGCCCAGGTCTCTTCGCGGATCACGCGCGGCACCAGGGTGCGCGGCTCGATCGACACGGGCTGATTGACGACGCGCCCGCGCTCCGGGTCGTAGCGCACTTCGACGCGGCCCTCGAGCGGGAAATCCTTGCGGAACGGATGGCCGATGAAGCCGTAGTCGGTGAGGATGCGGCGCAGGTCCGGATGGCCATCGAACAGGATGCCGAACAGGTCGAACACTTCGCGCTCGTACCAGTCGGCGACCGGCCAGATCTCGCTGACCGAGGCCAGGCGCGGCGGCTCACCGTTGAGATAGGCCTTCACGCGCAGGCGCGTGTTGGTGCTGACCGACAGCAGTTGGTAGACCACCGCGAAGCGCCGGCTGTCACCCTCGGCGACTTTCACCGAGTTGCGCGCCACGCCGCGGCTGAAGCCCGACGAGGTGGCCTGGGTCTGCCAGTCGGCGAGGCCGTAGGTCAGGTAATCGACACCGGACAGATCCGAGAGCTGGGTGAAGGCGAGGTTGGCGGTGTCTTTCAACAACCGGCACACGGGCACGATATTGCCGGCCTCGACCTCGATGGTCAGTTCTTCCCTGTCGATACGACGCGCGACGATGGCATCGCCGAGAACGGTGTCGAGCGTGCTCGACAGGGCTTCCAATTTGGCTTGCAGGGTCACGGCGGTCTACGAACGATTGATGGTCGTGGTGCGTTTGATCTTGTTCTGCAACTGGATGATGCCGAACAGCAGCGCCTCGGCGGTGGGCGGACAGCCCGGCACGTAGACGTCGACCGGCACGATGCGATCGCAGCCGCGCGTCACCGCGTAGGAGTAATGGTAGTAACCGCCGCCGTTGGCGCAGGAGCCCATGGAAATGACCCACTTGGGCTCGGTCATCTGGTCGTAGACCTTGCGCAGCGCCGGCGCCATCTTGTTGACCAGCGTGCCGGCCACGATCATGACGTCGGACTGGCGCGGGCTGGGGCGGAACACGATGCCGAAACGGTCGAGATCGTAGCGCGCGGCGCCGGCGTGCATCATTTCCACCGCGCAACAGGCGAGACCGAAAGTCATGGGCCACATCGAACCGGTACGTGCCCAGTTCACCACCGTATCGACGGTGGTGGTGACGAAGCCCTTGTCCTGCACTTCGCTCATTCCCATTCCAATGCCCCTTTGCGCCATTCGTAGATGAAGCCGACGACAAGGATGCCGAGGAAGATCATCATGGCCCAGAAGCCGTAGGCGCCGATCTTGTCGAGCACCACGGCCCACGGGAAGAAGAACGCAATTTCAAGATCGAAAATGATGAACAGGATGGCCACGAGGTAGTAGCGCACGTCGAATTTCATGCGCGCGTCTTCGAACGCTTCGAAGCCGCACTCGTAGGGCGAGGACTTCTCGCTGTCCGGGCGATGTACGCCGAGGATGCCGCCGACCCCGTAGCTGGCGGCCAACGAGACCACACCGATGGCCACGCCGATGGTAATGAAGATCAGAATCGGCAGGTATAGTTCAAGCACGAACCGTTACACTCCACAGCGCAAATTTGGCGCGAAAAACCCGGCTGGCAAGGATTGTATCCCAATCCGGCCCACACCCCGGTCCCCACCAGGGCATGATGCGCCGAGTCCCCGCGTCGCACATCCCCTTCGTCATCATCGCCGGCCCGCGCGCCATTCGATGAGCGGCACGGGCACTGCTTGTTATGGTACCGACGAACAGACTCGAACCGTCATGCCTCTCGGCACAGCCACCTCAAGGCTGCGTGTCTACCAATTCCACCACGTCGGCAAAGCAGGTTGCGATTGCGTCTTTGCGGGATGCAATCAACTGGCGCGCAATGATACGAAATGCAGCACGAGCAATCCATAAAAAACTCGCGCGCGATCAATTTCAAGCGACTTATTTTTCTCTCGCGGTCATTTGCCCGTCGATGGCGTGCTGCCACTCGACTGCGATTCGTTCGCGGGCGGCGTGACCGTCGCCGGCACATCGCTGGCGGGGGTGCTCGGCGCCGTGCTGCTGGTCGCGGGTGCGCCCGCGGCGGGCGTGGCCGGGACATCGGCGGGTGGCGGCGCCGGCACGTCCACCGGTTTGCCCTGCGTGGCCTTTTCGACCAGTTCACCGACGTCGACCTTGGTCGGCACATCGGCCTTGCCGGGCGCGCCCGGCGCGGGTATGGCAACCTGGTCGAGCAGGCTCGTGGTCTTGCTGGTCTGGCCGTAGAGGTAGGCCAGCAGCAGACTGTTGGAGAAGAACAGCACCGCCAGGATCGCCGTCAGCCGGGTGAGGAACGAGGCCGAGCCGCGCGCGCCGAACACGGTCGACGACGCGCCGCTGCCGAACGCGGCGCCGGCCGTCGCACCCTTGCCCTGCTGCAGCAGGATGACGCCGATCAGCAGCAAGGCCAGCAGGATGTGCACGGCCAGAAGTACGGTGAAAATCATCAACTATCTCCAGGAAACGCCGCTTCGCCGTCAGGCGAGCGCGGCGCGGCACACAGCAATGAACGACGCCGCGACCAGGGCGGCGCCGCCGATGAGCCCGCCGTCGATATCGGGCATGGCGAACAGTTCCGCGGCATTGTCGGGCTTGACGCTGCCGCCGTAGAGGATGCGGGTGCGCGCGGCCAGCGCGGCGTCGACGCGCGCGAGACGCGCGCGGATGGCGGCGTGCACGGCCTGCGCCTGGGCCGGCGTCGCCGACTCGCCGGTGCCGATGGCCCATACCGGCTCGTACGCAATGACGATGCCGGCCAGCAATGCCGCGGCATCGGCGTGACCGAGCAAGGCGTCGAGCTGGCGGGCGATGACCGCGTCGGTGGCGTCGGCGCGCCGCTCTTCGAGGGTCTCGCCGACGCAGAATATCGGGGTGAGGCCGTGGGCGCGGGCGGCGACGATCTTGGCCACCACCCGCGCATCCGTGTCGCCGAACATCTGGCGGCGCTCGGAATGGCCGACGATGACGTGGCTGCATGCGCAGTCGGCCAACATGGCGGCCGCCACTTCGCCGGTATAGGCGCCGGGCTCGTGCTCGGAGCAGTCCTGCGCGCCCAACGCCACGCCGCTGCCGGCGACGCTCGCGCCGACCACGTCGAGGTAGGGCGTCGGCGGACACAGCACCACGTCCAGGGCATTGTCGAGGCCGGCGTCGACGACCGCGCGCGCGAGCGCGGTGGCCATCGCGCGCGAGCCGTTCATCTTCCAGTTGCCGGCAACCAGGCGGCGCCGTTCAGAGCTCACGGTTTGTTGAGTCAAGGTGGTTCGGGTCGTTGGAAAAGCGGCCAAGCTTAGCGGCGCAGGCTTGCGAGATCAATGCGATGAGTGACGCAGGGACAGCGCCGAGGGGGCCCTCAACCGGCCGGGGGCGCGCTCCGCAGCTCCTCGCCGCGCGCATCGAGTCCGACCAGCGCGCACAGTTCATCGCGCAGCGCACCACCCAGTTCGACGGTCTGACCGCCGCGCAGATCGGCCGGCAGCATCACGTTGCCGAAGCGCACACGGATCAGGCGACTGACCTTGACCCCCTGTGATTCCCACAGGCGCCGCACCTCGCGCTGGCGCCCGCTCTGCACCACGCAGTAATACCAGCGATTGGCGCCGTCACCCTCGCCCTCGACGATGTCGTCGAAGTGGAAACGCTCGCCGTCGATGTCGACGCCGTCGCGCAAGCGGCCGAGCATCTCGTCCTCGACCTCGCCGAAAATGCGCGCCGCGTATTCACGATCCACCCGGTAGCGCGGATGCATCAGCCGGTGCGCCAGCTCACCGTGGTTGGTAAACAGCAGCAGGCCGCTGGTGTTGATGTCGAGGCGCCCGATGTTGATCCAGCGGCCACGCTCGAGACGCGGCAGATCCTCGAAGATGTTGGGGCGGTTCTGTTCGTCGCGCCGCGTGCACACCACGCCGGCCGGCTTGTTGTAGGCGAGCACGTGCAGTTCCTGGCTGGCGCCGCTGACACGCAGCACGCGGCCGTCGTCCAATTGCACGCGGTCGCCGGGCGCGACGCGCGCGCCGGTCTCGGCGCGGCGGCCGTTCACACGGATGCGTCCGGCCTCTATCCAGCGTTCGATTTCGCGCCGCGAGCCCCAGCCGGCGCGGGCCAGCACCTTGTGGATGCGCTCGCCGCCGTCGGTCGCGGCCTGGTCGTCGGCCTTGCTCACGACGCGGCCGCCGGCGTGTCGTCGTCGTGGGCGGGCGTTTCGTCTGCCGGGTCATACGCCGGGTCGGCGTCCGGGGCCGGCGCGGGATCATCCTCCCGCGCTTGCGCTTCGAGCGCCGGCGCGGCTTCGGCATCGCGCGTCTCGCCTGTGTCGCGCGCTGCCTGGTCGGTCGCCGCCTCGGTCTCGCCAACGGCGGACACTTCGCGGGCCGCTTGCTCGACCTCGTCGCCGCCCGCCGCGGCGGGCGCGGCGGCCTCGTCCTGCGTGCCGCCCTCTTCGTCCAGCACGATGTTGGCGAACAGGTCGGCGTTGATGGCGTCGAAATCCTTGAGCTCGGCGAGGCTCGGCAATTCGGCCAGGGATTTCAGGCCGAAATAGTCCAGAAACTCCTTGGTGGTCGCGTACACGGCCGGACGCCCCGGCACGTCTCGATGGCCCACCACTTTCACCCAGTCGCGCTCCAGGAGCAGGCGCATGATGTTGCTGCTGACGGCGACGCCGCGCACGTGTTCGATTTCGCCGCGCGTGATCGGCTGACGGTAGGCGACCAGCGCCAGGGTTTCGAGCAGGGCGCGCGAATAGCGCGGCTTGCGCTCTTCCCACAGGCGCGACACGCGATCGGCATAGGCGGCGCGCGCCTGGAAACGAAAGCCGCTCGCCACTTCGACAAGTTCCACGCCGCGTTCGGCGTAGTCGCCCATGAGATCGCCCAGCACGTTGCGCAGCGCATCCTTGCCGGGGCCGTTGCCGCCCTCGTCCTCGAGGATCTTGGCCAGTCGCTCGAGGCTGACCGGCGACTCGGACGCCATCACGATGGCTTCCACCACGGGTTTCAGATTGCTGCCTTCCACTGCCTGGTTCTCCGCTTCCATGTCAGGCTACCAGCTTGACGTAGATGGGCTCGCGCTCGCCGTTCTGCACGATTTCGATCATGGCTTCCTTGATCAGTTCGAGTATCGCCATCAAGGTCACCACCGCGCCGGCACGCCCTTCCTCGAAGGAAAAGAAATCATGGAAGGCGGTGAACACGTCGCTGCGTGCCTGCGCCAGCACGCGCGACATGCGTTCGCGCACCGACAGCGCTTCGCGCTTGATGCGATGGTCGGCGAACATCTCGCCGCGGTGCAGGACGTCGCGGAACGCGTCGAGCAGCGCTTCGAGCGTCAAATCAGGCAGTTCCTTGGTGGCGCTGATGCGCTCGAATTCCACCACCACCGGGTACCACTCGCGCTCCATGCGCGGCATGATTTCGATGTCCTCGGCGGCCTTCTTGTAGCGCTCGTATTCCTGCAGACGCCGCACCAGCTCGGCGCGCGGATCGCCTTCTTCCTCGGTGTCGGTCTTGGGCCTCGGCAGCAGCATGCGCGATTTGATCTCGGCCAGCATCGCCGCCATCAAGAGGTATTCCGCCGCCAGTTCGAACTTCATCTCCTGCATGAGGCCGATGTAGGTCATGTACTGCTCGGTGACGCGCGCGATCGGGATGTCGAGGATGTCGAGGTTCTGGCGCTTGATGAGATAGAGCAACAGGTCGAGCGGGCCTTCGAAGGCTTCGAGAAACACCTCCAGCGCTTCGGGCGGGATGTAGAGGTCGCGCGGCGGCTCGCTGAGCGGCACGCCCTGCACCACCGCGAACGGCATCTCGGCCTGGCTGGGCGCGGTAAACGCCTCGGCCGGCGCCTGCTCGTCGGCGAGCGGTTTCTCGTTCATGTCAGCGGTACACCAGGTTCATGACCTGGCGCACGTCATCGAGGGTGTCGCGCGCGACGCTGCGGGCCGCCTCGCAGCCTTCATCGATGATGGCGCGCACCGCGTCCGGATCGGCGAGGAATTCCTGGCTGCGTTCGCGTATGGGCTGCTGTTCCTTGATGACCGCGTCGATCACCGGCTGCTTGCAGTCCAGGCAACCGATGCCGGCGCTGGTGCAGCCCTCGCGCGCCCAGTTGCGCACTTCGTCGTTGGAATAGACCTCGTGCCATTTCCATACCGGGCACTTGCGCGGGGCGGCGGCGTCGGTGGGACGCACGCGCGCCGGATCGGTCGGCATGGTGCGCAGTTTCTGCGTCACCGACTCCGGCGCTTCGCGCAGACTGATGGTGTTGCCGTAGGACTTCGACATCTTCTCGCCATCGAGGCCCGGCATTTTCGATTCCGGCGTCAACAGCGCCTGCGGCTCGGGCAGGATGACCTTGCCGCCGCCTTCCAGGTAACCCAACAGGCGTTCGCGATCGCCGATGCTGATGTTCTGCTGCGACTCGAGCAGCGCGCGGCCGCGTTCCAAGGCCTCGCCATCGCCGGTCTCCTGGTAGGTGCGGCGGATGTCGAAATAGAGCTTGGCGTTCTTCTTGCCCATTTTCTTGGCGGCGGCTTCGGCCTTGTCCTCGAAACCGAGCTCACGCCCGTAGAGGTAATTGAAGCGCCGCGCCACCTCGCGCGACAGCTCGATGTGCGCCACCTGGTCCTCGCCCACCGGCACATGGCCGGCCTTGTAGATGAGGATGTCGGCCGACTGCAGCAGCGGATAACCGAGAAAGCCGTAGGTGGAGAGATCCTTCTCCTTGAGCTTCTCCTGCTGATCCTTGTAGCTCGGCACGCGTTCCAGCCAGCTGATGGGCGTGATCATGGACAGCAACAGGTGCAGTTCCGCATGTTCCGGCACGCGCGACTGCACGAACAGCGTCGCTTCACCGGGGTTGATGCCCACCGACAGCCAGTCGACCACGATGTCGAACACCGACTCGCCGATGATGCCGGTCTCCTCGTAGGAGGTGGTCAGCGCATGCCAGTCGGCGACGAAGAAGAAACACTCGAATTCGTGCTGCAGCTGCACCCAGTTCTTGAGCACGCCGTGGTAATGGCCAAGATGCAGTTGTCCGGTCGGGCGCATGCCGGACAGCACGCGTTTATTGGCGGCAATGGTCATTGCTCGGGTTTCCTGGTTGAGCGCGTGGGGCCAGTCGCAGCAGAGCCGCGCTGGACGGTGTGCCGCCCAGCGGCAAAATGAAGGGGCTGGATGCTCATGGTGGCTGCGCCGCTATTATCCCTGCCTCGCACGGCCAGATCCAGGCAGTTCAAACCTGCGCCGAGTCAGGCGAGTTCGGCCACGTGCGACACGTCGCCGAGCCCTTGGCGGACCAGCACCGGCGCCGGACCAGTGAGGTCGATGATGGTGGTCATCTCGATGCCGACGGCACCGGCGTCGAACACCGCGTCGACCGCATGACCCAGCACCTCGACGATTTCCTCGGGGTCGGCGAACGGCAGGCCGGCCTCGTCATCGATGACGGTGGTCGCGAGCAGCGGCGACTGGATCTCGAGCAAACCGTGGATGAAGGGATGATCGACGATGCGCAGACCGACCGTGCGGCGCTTCTCGTCCTGCAAGCGGCGCGGCGTTTCGCGCGTGGCCGGCAGGATGTAGGTGTAAGGCCCGGGGCTCAGGGTCTTCATGAGACGGAAAGCATCGTTGCTGACCTTGGCATAGGTCGCGACTTCGGCCGCGTCGCGGCACAACAGCGTGAGGTGATGATCGCGCTCGAGACGCCGGATGGCGCGCAGCCGATCCTCGGGCGCCTTGCTGCCCGCCGCGCATATCAGTGAGTAGCAGGCGTCAGTCGGCGCGATCACCACGCCGTCGCGGGCAATGATGTCCGCCGCCTGGGTGATCAAACGCGCCTGGGGATGCGTGGGATGAACGCGGATATGCAGAGATTTCATCGGAGTCGAACGGGTTGTTGGCGCGTCGCCGAGCGCGCTTTCGCGACCGGCCTTCTGGTCTTGAGCACGTCGATGAGGCACACTGGACCAGCACGACAAGCCAGTGCGAGTCTAACAGTCATCGAAGCCGAAGCCACCATGTTTCCTGCGCGGCATACCAGCACGGACGCGCCATGACGGGGGCGCCCAACACGCGCGTCGAGCGCATACACGCGGCCCTGGTCGCGGCGCTCGCGCCCACCGAACTCGAGATCAGCGACGACAGCCACGCCCATGCCGGCCACGCCGGCGCGCTGACCGGCAAGGGCCATTTCAGCGTGCGCATCGTCGCACCCTGCTTTGCCGGCGTGGCGCCCTTGAAGCGCCACCGCATGGTCTATGCCGCCGTCGATGAACTCATGAGCAGCGATATTCATGCCCTCAGCATCGACGCCCGCGCTCCTGAACAATCCTGAGCCGCGCGGCCTCAAGGAAAGCTGGCGCGGCCGCGATGGGGAGTCGCGCCTGGTGCGTGGCGATCACCTGGACATGCTGGCCAGCCTGGCCTCGGATTCGGTGGACTGCATCTGGACCGACCCGCCCTACTTCCTGTCCAACGGCGGCACCACCTGTCACGCCGGCAAGCGCGTGGCCGTGCACAAGGGCGCCTGGGATCAGAGCCAGGGCGTAGCGGCGGACCACGCTTTCAACCGCGCCTGGCTGGCCGAGTGCCGACGCGTGCTGAAACCGAGCGGCACCATCTGGGTGAGCGGCACTCACCATGTCTATCTCTCGGTCGGCATGGCGATGATGGAACTCGGCTACCGCCTGTTGAACGACATCGTGTGGGAAAAACCCAATCCGCCGCCCAATCTCGGCTGCCGCTGCTTCACCCACGCCACCGAGATGATCCTGTGGGCAGCCAAGTCGGCCAAGGGCGCAAGTGATCGCTACACCTTCAATTACGCCGACATGAAGGCCGAGAACGACGGACGCCAGATGAAGAACGTGTGGCGCTTCACCGCGCCGGGCAACGACGAGAAGCGCCACGGCAAGCATCCGACCCAGAAGCCGCTCGCGCTGATCGAACGCTGCCTGCTGGCGAGCACCCATGCCGGCGACCTGGTGGTCGACCCGTTCGCGGGTTCGGCCTCGACCGGCGTCGCCGCGCTCGGCGCGGGGCGCCGCTTCGTCGGCGCCGAGATCGACGCAAATTACTGCAAGCTCGCCGGCAAGCGCCTGAAGTCCGCTGAACTCGCGCGCGACGACGAGAGCCCATGAACCCGACCCTGGCACTGACCCGCGACCTCATCGCCTGTCCGTCCGTGACGCCGACCGATGCCGGCTGCCTGGACATGATTGCCGCGCGCCTGGCGCCGCTCGGTTTCGAGTGCGTGCGGCTGCCGTCCAACGACGTCGACAACCTGTGGGCAGTGCGCGGCGTGCACGGCCCGTGCCTGGCCTTCGCCGGCCACACCGACGTGGTGCCGCCCGGGCCGCTGGACGCCTGGACGCGCCCACCCTTCGAACCCCAGGTGGTGGACGGCAAGCTGTGGGGGCGCGGTGCGGCCGACATGAAGGGCAGTCTCGCGGCGATGGTGGTGGCGGTCGAACGCTTCGTCGCCGCGCATCCAGGCCATGACGGTCGCATCGCCTTCATGCTGACCTCCGACGAGGAAGGCCCGGCCACCGACGGCACGGTGCGCATCGTGCGGCACCTGCGCGACCATGCCATCCCGATCGACTGGTGCATCGTCGGCGAGCCGAGCAGCGACCGGCGCCTCGGCGACACGGTGCGCGTGGGCCGGCGCGGTTCGCTGAACGGCCGCCTGACGGTGCGCGGCGTGCAGGGTCACGTCGCCTATCCCGATCGCGCGGACAATCCCTTCCATCGCGCGCTGCCGGCGCTGGCCGAACTCGCGGCACGGCGCTGGGATGCCGGCAACGCGTTCTATCCGCCGACGTCCTTCCAGATCTCCAACGTGCACACCGGCACCGGCGCGGAGAACGTCATTCCGGGCGTGATGGAAGTGCTGTTCAACTTCCGCTACTGCACGGAACAGACCGAGGCCGGCCTGAAGGCGGCGGTACACGAGCTGCTGGACCGCCACGGTCTCGACTACCAACTCGCCTGGCACCTGTCCGGCGCGCCCTTCCTCACGGTCGGCGGCAAGCTGGTCGATGCGGTGCAAAAGGTGCTCGCCGCCGAACTCGACGTGCGTCCCGAGCTCTCCACCGGCGGCGGCACATCGGACGGGCGCTTCATCGCGCCGCTGGGCGTCGAAGTGGTCGAGCTCGGCCCGATCAACGCCAGCATCCACAAGATTGACGAATGGGTAAACGTCGACGAGCTAGAACAGCTCGCGCGGGTCTACCAGGGCATACTCACGGAATTGCTCGGCGCCTGAGTGCCGGGGTTCGAAAACGACGACGCCGGCACGGGGCCGGCGTCGTAGGCATGCGCGACAGGCGCGCCGCGGGTCGGATCAATGGAACTGCTGTTCCTCGGTCGAACCGGTCAGCGCGGTGACCGAGGACTGACCGCCCTGGATCACGGTGGTGACGTCATCGAAGTAACCGGCGCCCACTTCCTGCTGGTGGCTGGCGAAGGTGTAACCACGCTTGGCGGCCGCGAATTCCTTCTCCTGCACCATCTCCACGTAGGCGGTCATGCCCTTTTCCACGTAGTTCTGCGCGAGGTCGAACATGTTGTACCACATGTTGTGGATGCCGGCCAAAGTGATGAACTGGTACTTGTAGCCCATCGCGCCCAGCTCGCGCTGGAACTTGGCGATGGAGGCGTCGTCGAGGTTCTTCTTCCAGTTGAACGACGGCGAGCAGTTGTAGGCCAGGAGCTGGTCGGGGAACTGCTTCTTGATCGCTTCGGCAAAGCGCTTGGCTTCGTCCATGTCCGGCACCGCGGTTTCGCACCACAGGAGATCGGCATAGGGCGCATAGGCGAGACCGCGGGCGATGGCCTGGTCGAGGCCGGCATTGGTCACGTAGAAGCCTTCCGAGGTGCGCTCACCGGTGACGAACGGGTGGTCGCGCTCGTCGATGTCGGAGGTCAGGAGGTTGGCGGCGTTGGCGTCGGTACGCGCCAGCACCACGGTCGGCACGTTGGCGGTATCGGCGGCAAGACGCGCGGCGACCAGCTTCTGCACGGCTTCCTGGGTCGGCACCAGCACCTTGCCACCCATGTGACCGCACTTCTTGACGGACGCCAGCTGGTCCTCGAAGTGCACGCCGGCGGCGCCGGCTTCGATCATGTTCTTCATCAGTTCAAAGGCGTTCAGCACGCCACCAAAGCCGGCTTCGGCGTCGGCCACGATCGGAATGAAGTAGTCGATGTTGCCGTTCTGCTTCGACCACTGGATCTCATCGGCGCGCTTGAAGGCGTTGTTGATGCGGCGAACCATGGTCGGCACCGAGTTGACGGCGTACAGCGACTGGTCGGGATACATGGTCTCGGAGGTGTTGCCGTCGGCGGCCACCTGCCAGCCGGACAGGTAGATGGCCTGGATGCCGGCCTTGACCTGCTGCACGGCCTGGCCGCCGGTGAGGGCGCCGAGGCAGGGCACGAAGTCGGCGGTGTTGACCAGGTTCCAGAGCTTTTCGGCGCCACGGCGGGCCAAGGTGTGCTCGACCACGACGCTGCCGCGCAGGCGAATCACGTCTTCCGCGGAATACGGGCGGGTGACGCCCTTCCAACGCGGATTGGTGGCCCAATCCTGCTTGAGCTGCTTAGCTTGTTCCTCGAATGACGCCATGCTCGTGTACTCCTGCGAATGTCACTGATAAATAAGAATCGTGAGCCTCTCATGCCACGCTGGGACGAAGCTCGGTGTCCGGTCGGCGCGCCGCGCGACGCAAGGGGTGTGGGGGCATGGCGCCCGAGGGCGCGGATGGTAATCCCCCCCGCCAGTGCCAGCAAGGAAATACGCGGGAAAACGTCGACTTCCGCGCGCCCGACCGAGGCGGTCGCGGCTGTCCTCGTGTAGGGCCGGCCGTCGTCTTCCAGACGGCCCGGCATGAGCCGTCGCGCAGAGCGGCCCGCAAGGTACGTTGCAGTGCACCAAGTGTCAATGTGCCCCGATCAAAATTGACAATCCCAGGCGCCCTCGGCGAAGGTGTCGCCGCGCGCCGGGCGTGATGGAAGCAGCGCGCGGATGGTGCGCGTCTCGCGCCCATAACCTCACGATATTGCGGCATTTCAGCGCGCACTCGCGCCCTGCGACCATTTACGCGGGCAACCCGGAACGTATAAATTCAGACGCGGTGCGACACGCCAGTGCCACGCCCGCAAGTGTTCGACGATGAGCCATGTCCAATCAACCCGCACACCACCGTGAATCCGGCGTCGCGCTCCAGGAAGCGCAACCCAAACTCAAGAAGCCGCCGCTGTACCGGGTGGTGATGTTGAACGACGACTACACGCCCATGGAATTCGTGGTGCACGTGCTGGAAAAGTTCTTCCAAATGAACCGACCGACCGCTACGAGGGTCATGTTGGAAGTGCATACACAAGGGAAAGGTGTGTGCGGTATATTCACCCACGAGATAGCCGAAACCAAGGTGGCGCAAGTCAACACCTACGCACGCGACAACGAGCACCCGTTGCTGTGCACTCTCGAACTCGACTCGTGACCTGCCATTAGAGGACGCCGCAGTGCTTAGCAAAGAACTCGAAGTCACGCTCAACATGGCCTTCAAGGAGGCCCGCGAACAGCGCCACGAATTCATGACCGTCGAGCATCTGCTGCTGGCGCTGCTGGACAACCCGACTGCCGCCAAGGTGCTGCGCGCCTGCGGCGCCGACCTCAACGCGCTGCGCCGTCAACTCATCGAATTCATCCGCGAATCGTCCCCGCTGCTGCCGGAAGACGAAGACCGCGATACCCAGCCGACCCTGGGCTTCCAGCGCGTGCTGCAGCGCGCGGTGTTCCACGTGCAGTCCTCGGGCAAGAAGGAAGTCAACGGCGCCAACGTGCTGGTCGCGATCTTCGGCGAGCGCGAGTCCCACGCGGTGTATCTCCTCAACCAGCAGAACATTGCGCGCCTGGACGTCGTCAACTGCATCTCCCACGGCATCTCCAAGGTCAACGAAGAAGAGAACAACGAAGAGGTCAACCAGCAGCCGGAAGAGGAAGCGGAACAGGGAGAAGCCACCAACAACGCGCTGACCGCCTATTGCACCAATCTCAACGAGCAGGCCGTGGCCGGCAAAATCGACCCGCTCATCGGCCGCCAGGAAGAAGTCGAGCGCACCATTCAGATCCTGTGCCGCCGGCGCAAGAACAATCCCTTGTTCGTCGGCGAGGCCGGCGTCGGCAAGACCGCCATCGCCGAGGGTCTGGCCAAGATGATCGTCGACGGCGAAGTGCCGGAAGTCATCGCCAACTCGACCATCTACTCACTGGACCTCGGCGCGCTGCTGGCCGGCACCAAGTACCGCGGCGACTTCGAAAAGCGCCTGAAGAACGTGCTCGCGCAGTTGAAGCGCGAAGAAGGCGCGGTACTGTTCATCGACGAAATCCATACCATCATCGGCGCCGGCGCGGCCTCGGGTGGCGTGATGGACGCATCGAACCTCATCAAGCCCATGCTCGCCTCGGGCGACCTGAAGTGCATAGGCTCGACCACCTACCAGGAATACCGCGGCATCTTCGAGAAAGACCGCGCGCTGGCGCGCCGCTTCCAGAAAATCGACGTCGGCGAGCCGAGTGAGGACGAAGCGGTCAAGATCCTGCAGGGCCTGAAATCGCGCTTCGAAGACCATCACGACGTGCGCTACACCAACCAGGCCTTGCGCTCGGCGGTGGAACTCACGCACCGCTACATCAATGATCGGCATCTGCCCGACAAGGCCATCGACATCATCGACGAAGCCGGTGCGCGCCAGCGCCTGCTGCCGGCGTCCAAGCGCCGCAAGACCATCGGCGTCAGCGACATTGAGGAAATCGTCGCCAAGATTGCACGCATCCCGCCGAAGGCCGTGTCGACTTCGGACCGCGACGTGCTGAAGAACCTGGAACGCGATCTGAAAATGGTGGTGTTCGGCCAGAACGCCGCCATCGAAGGCCTGGCCGCGGCCATCAAGATGTCGCGCTCCGGCCTTGGCCACACCGAGAAGCCCATCGGTTCCTTCCTGTTCGCCGGCCCCACCGGCGTCGGCAAGACCGAAGTCACGCGCCAGCTCGCGCGCATCATGGGCATCGAGCTCATCCGCTTCGACATGTCCGAATACATGGAGCGGCACACGGTGTCGCGTCTCATCGGCGCACCGCCCGGCTACATCGGTTTCGATACCGGCGGTTTGCTGACCGAGGCGGTCAACAAGCAGCCGCATGCGGTGCTGCTGCTGGACGAAATGGAGAAGGCGCATCCCGATGTCTTCAACATCATGCTGCAGGTCATGGACCACGGCACGCTGACCGACACCAACGGGCGCAAGGCGGATTTCCGCAACGTCATCATCGTCATGACCACCAACGCCGGCGCCGAGCGCATGAGCCGCGCCTCGGTGGGTTTCACGCGCCAGGATCACAGCGCCGACGCCATGGGCGAGATCAAGCGCATGTTCAGCCCGGAATTTCGCAATCGCCTCGATGCCATCATCGAGTTCAGCGCCCTCGCGCCGGACACCGTCAGTCACGTGGTCGACAAGTTCCTGGTCGAACTGGAAAGCCAGCTCGATGCCAAGAAAGTCACCATGGAAGTCGACGCCGCCGCCCGCCTGTGGCTGGCCGAGCATGGTTATGACCCGATCATGGGCGCGCGACCGATGGCACGCCTCATCCAGGACAAGATCAAGAAATCCCTGGCCGAGGACATCCTGTTCGGCCGTCTTGCCAACGGCGGCCACGTGGTCATCACCATCAAGAACGACGACATCGCGGTTGAGTTCGAAGAGGAAACCGAACAGGCGACTTGACCCGCCCCGGCGCCAACCCTACGACGGCGGCCCATGGCCGCCGTTCTTTTTTCAAACGCGAATATCCACGCGTGACTCACGGAGACAACCATGGTGCAGAACGTCAAGCAAGTCGGCCCCAATACATTTCGCGAAACCTTCGGCCGATATTTCGAGGATTTCGAAGTCGGGCACGTCTACCAGCACCGTCCCGGCCGCACCATCAGCGAAGTGGACAACACCTGGTTCACGCTGCTGACCATGAACCAGCACCCGCTGCATTTCGATGCCGAGTACGCCAAGGCCTCGGAATTCGGCAAGGTGCTGGTCAACAGCGCCTTCACCGTGTCGCTGGTGGTGGGTATGAGCGTCAGCGACGTGAGTCAGAAGGCGATCGCCAACCTCGGCTGGAAGGAAATCAAGCTGCCGGCGCCGGTATTCGTCGGCGACACGCTCTACGCCGAATCCGAAGTGCTGGGCAAACGCGAGTCGCAGTCACGCCCGACGGCCGGCATCGTCACGGTGCGTACCTGGGGCAAGAAGAGCGACGGCACGGTGGTGTGCGAGTTCGACCGCAACATGCTCATTCCGAAGCGTGGGCATGGGGTGGAGGACAAGGTGGAGTATTGAGAGAACGCAGATTCGCGCTTTCATTGTGGGTCAGACTTCAGTCTGACATTGCTGCCCGGCGCTGATGTTTCCGCAACATCTTTGAATGTCAGACTGAAGTCTGACCCACAAAGACCGAGCGTCAACCCAGCGCCTTGATCAACACCGCCGAGTTCCGCTGGTAGTTGTACAGCTCGCGCTTGGCCATCGGCAGTGAGTCGATGGCGCCGGCACGGAAGCCGCGCTCGTTGAACCATTGCGTGGCCTGGGTGGTGAGCACGAACACCGATCCCAGGTTCGCATGGCGGGCGCGCCGCTCCAGCGCCTCCAGCAACAGGTCACCGAACTGGCCGCCGCGGTAATCCGGGTGCACGGCGATGCAGGCGATTTCCGCCATGCCCTGCTCGGCGTAGGGATAGAGCGCGCCACAGGCCACCACGGTGTTCTCGCGCACCATCACCACGAAATGATCGATTTCGTTCTCGAGCTTTTCCCGCGAGCGTTTGACCAAGAGGCCTTGCGCTTCCAGCGGCTGCACCAGTTCCAGGATGCCGCCGACGTCTTCGACCCGACCCTCGCGCAGTTGGTCGAAGGGCGCGCTGCTCAGCATGGTGCCTATGCCGTCGCGGGTGAACAGTTCGCGCAACACCGCGCCATCGACCAGGCGCGTGACGATGTGCACGCGCTCGACACCCTGCTCGCAGGCCGCGATGCCGGTTTCAAGCGGTTCAAAGTCGACAAGATCGGCACGCTTGGTCTCGCGCAGCTGCTGCGCTTCGTGCACTGTCAGCTGTCGCACCAGTTCGCCGTGGGCGTCGGTGATGCCGTCCCTGTCGGTGAGCAGTATGAGCTTGGCCGCGCCGATCTCGGCGGCCACCGTGGCGGCGAGATCCTTGGCCTTGAGATTGAACAATTCGCCGGTCGGCGAATAACCGAGAGGCGCGAGCAGCACGATTTCCCCTTCATCGAGCCGCGCACCGATGGCCTTGCGATCGACATTTCGCACCAGGCCGGTGAACAGCAAGTCGACGCCATCGATGATGCCGGCCGGCCGCGCCAGCACGAAGTTGCCGCTCGCGATACGGCAGCCGGCGCCAGACAAGGGTCCACCGCGACTGCCGAAGGAAAACGCCGCCTCGATGTCGAGACGCATGGCGCCCACCACTTCGCGCACCTCGTGCATGGTCCGCGCATCGCTGACGCGCAGATCGCCGACCACGCGTGGCGTGATGCCGCGCGCCGCCAGGCGCTGTTCAATCTGCGGACGCGCACCGAACACCACCACCAGGCGTATGCCCACCGCCGCCAGCATCAGGAGATCGCGAATTAGGTTGGTGAAGCCGGCGTCCGCCACCGCCTCGCCGCCGAAATAGACCACGAAGGTCTGGGCGCGGTGCTTGTGAAAATACGGTGACACCTGGCGCAGCCAGGCGACCACCGCTTCCCCTTCCAGAGGCGAGCTCGATTCGGTCATCGCGACGTGATCCTCGCGCGGCGCGCGCAACGTGATGGCGGCATTCTAGCGGCTTTGGCCCGCCACGCGCCTTGGGCGACCGTGACGGGAGCGCTATCATGCGCGCTGGCCAATGGCCAGCCACCCCTATCAGCCGACAGCACGCCGGAGAACACCATGGCGACCAAGATCAACAAGATCAGTGAACGTATCACTCAACCGCGCTCGCAGGGCGCCTCGCAAGCCATGCTGCTCGGCACCGGCCTGACCGAAGAGGATTTGAGCAAGGCCCAGGTCGGCATCGCCAGCGTGTGGTTCGAGGGCAACCCCTGCAACATGCATCTCCTGTCTCTCGCCGAGGAAGTGAAAAAAGGCGTGCAGCAGGCCGGCATGGTCGGCATGCGCTTCAACACCGTCGGCGTCAGCGACGGCATCTCCATGGGCACGCGTGGCATGAGCTACTCGCTGCAGTCGCGCGACCTCATCGCCGACTCCATCGAAACCATCATGGGCGGCCAGTGGTACGACGCCAATATCTCCATCCCGGGCTGCGACAAGAACATGCCCGGCTGCCTCATCGCCATGGGCCGTTTGAACCGCCCGGCGCTGATGGTCTACGGCGGCACCATCAAGCCCGGACATTCCCATGGCAAGGTGCTGGACATCGTGTCGGCCTTCCAGAGCTACGGCTCCTACCTCGCCGGCACCATCAGCGAGGAAGAACGCCAGGACGTGGTGCGTCACGCCTGCCCGGGCGCCGGCGCCTGCGGCGGCATGTACACCGCCAACACCATGGCCTCGGCCATCGAAGCGATGGGCATGACCCTGCCCTACTCGTCCTCGGTGCCTGCGGTCGATCCCTTGAAACTGGAAGAATGCCGCCGCGCCGGCGCCGCCATCCGTGTGCTCACGGCGCGCGACATCAAGCCCAGCGACATCATGACCCGCGCCGCCTTCGAGAACGCGATGGTGGTGATCACCGTGCTCGGCGGCTCCACCAACGCGGTGCTGCATCTCATCGCCATGGCCAAGGCGGTCGGCGTCAAGCTCACCATCGATGACTTCCAGGCGGTCAGCGACCGTGTGCCGTTCCTGGCCGACCTGAAACCCAGCGGCCAGTACGTGATGGAAGACCTGCACAAGGTCGGCGGCATTCCGGCGGTGCTGAAATTCCTGCTCGAAGCCGGCCTCATCGACGGCAGCTGCCTGACCGTCACCGGCAAGACCCTGGCCGAGAACCTCGCCGACCTGCCGGGCCTGACGCCGGGCCAGCAGGTGCTGCGCCCTGTCCAATCCCATCAAGCCCAGCGGCCACATCCAGATCCTGAAGGGCAATCTCGCGCCCGGCGGCTCGGTGGCCAAGATCACCGGCAAGGAAGGCCTGCGCTTCGAAGGCCCGGCCAAGGTCTACGATTCGGAAGAAGACATGCTGGCGGGCCTGGAGCAGAAGAAGATCCAGAAGGGCGACGTCATCATCATCCGCTACGAAGGGCCGAAAGGCGGCCCGGGCATGCCGGAAATGCTGACCCCGACCTCGGCCTTGATGGGCGCCGGTCTCGGCGACTCGGTGGCCCTCATCACCGACGGCCGCTTCTCCGGCGGCTCGCACGGTTTCATCGTCGGGCACGTGGTGCCGGAGGCGCAGGAAGGCGGCCCCATCGCCTTCGTGAAAACCGGTGACCGCGTGACGCTGGATGCCGACCACAAGACCATCACCATGGCGGTCGACGAGGCGGAACTCGCACGCCGGCGCCAAGGCTGGGTGGCGCCGCCCTACAAGGCCGAGCGCGGCACACTGTTCAAGTACATCCAGCGCGTGACCAACGCCTCGGAAGGCTGCGTGACGGACGAATAGGCATTGTTGACAGGCCGGCGGCCGCAATGGCCGCCGGTGGCGCGGCTACATATCCCGCTTGTAGTCGTTGTAGTACTTCAGGACCCGCTGCACGTAGACCTCGGTTTCCTTGTAGGGAGGAATGCGCCGGCCATTGTTGATGACGGCGTTCTCGCCGGCGTTATAGGCGGCCAGCGCCAGCACCAGGTTGTCGTCGAACATGTTGAGCAGGTCGCGCAGGTAATGGGTGCCGCCCGACACGTTGGCTATCGGGTCGCGCCGGTTGCGCACCCCGTAACGCTCGGCGGTGCCGGGCATGAGTTGCATCAGTCCCACCGCGCCGGCGGTCGACACGGCCTCGGCGTTGTAGCCGGACTCGGCGGTGATGACCGCATGCAGAAGCGCCGGCGGCAAGCGATGAACCTTGGCGGCCTGGGCGATGGTCGGGCCGTATTTCTGGCGATTCTTGAACGCGTTCTTGAAATCGACGCGCGCCTCCGACCAACCCTTCCAGGTCTTGACCAGCCGTCGGAAGCCAGGGTGGTCGGGGCGGTCGGTCAGATGCACGTGGCCGCGGCCGTCGACATACTTGTAGATATCGGCGCCTGCCAGAAACGGCACCAGCACCAGGAGCGCGCCAAGCGCGAAGAAAAAGATCCGTTTTTGCATGGGATGGCGAATGGGCACGAGATTATTATCTAAAGTAATTTATTGAAATATTCTATAACTCAATGATAGTTATTGGAATAGAAAGCGCAAGCTATAAAATACTTGAGCTCGAGGCCGCCCGTCCCCGTGGCCGTCAGTGGCGAGCATAGACCAGGGGCCGACATTTCCCCATTACGCGGTCGCGCGCTGGCGCCGCATTTAACACTAGTTTTGACGGGCATGGCCCGGCGCCTGACGGCTGGCGCCTCGTCTGCGACCTTGTAGACTTGCCGGCCAGCCGGCGCCGTCATGCCGAAGGACGACTCGAGGAATGAACATGTCATACACCCTGGCCGAGATTGCGCGGCGCTTCGAACTCGAGCTTAGCGGCGACAGCTCGCTCGAGATCGAAGGCGTGTGCGGGCTGTCCGACAATCTGCCGCGCTGCCTGTCGTTTGCGAGCGGCGCCAAGCACGTCGACGATGCCGCGGCGTCGCGGATTGCGGCCTTCGTCGCCCATCCCGACCATCCGGTCGCCGGCAAGGCCAATCTCTTCCACCCCAATCCCGAATACATGATGGCGCGCATCGCCAGCCTGTTCGCCCGCAGCCAGCTGGGGGACGCGCGCGGCGTGCACCCCAGCGCCATCGTCGCGATCAGCGCGGCGCTGGGCGATGACTCCTATATCGGCCCGAATGTCGTAATCGGTAACCAGGTCAAGATCGGGCCGCGCTGCAAAATCTTCCCCAACGTCGTGATCATGGACCGCGTGGAGCTCGGTGCCGACTGCGTCATCTACCCCAACTGCACGCTGCGCGAGGACACCTTGCTCGGCAACCGCGTGATCCTGCAGCCCGGGGTGTCGATCGGCGGCGACGGCTTCGGCTTCGTCAACCACGACGGCCAGCACTTCAAGATCCCGCAGCTCGGCCGTGTGGTACTGGAGGACGACGTCGAAATCGGCGCCAACTCCACCGTCGACCGCGCACGTTTCAGCGAGACCCGCATCGGTCGTGGCACCAAGGTCGACAACCTGGTGATGCTGGCGCACAACGTGGTGACCGGCGAGAACTGCGTGATCGTGTCGCAGGTCGGGGTGTCCGGCAGCACCCGCCTCGGCAACCGCGTGACCTTGGCCGGCCAGGTCGGCACGGTGGGTCACGTGACGGTGGCCGACGACGTCACCGTGCTCGGCAAGGGCGGCATCACCAAGGACATCCGCGAGCCCGGCATCTATGCCGGCATGCCCTTGAAGCCCGCGCGCCTGTGGCGCAAGGCCATGGCCAGGCTCTACGCCGGGCTGTCCTGAACCTTGCCGGGCGCGGCCCGGGTCTCCAGCACCACGATCCCGGCGATGATGAGCGCGGTGCCGAGCATCTGGATGGGGTGCATGGCTTCGCCGAGGATCCAGGCCGCCAAGGCAAAGGTCGCCGGCGGGCCGATGGTGCTGACGATGGAAGCGCGCTGCGCGCCGATACGGCGGATGCTGGCGGAAAACAGGAACAACGGCAGCACGCTGGTGGTGACCGTCATGCCGATGATCAGCGCCCAGTCACGCGGTGCAAGCGCGACGAAGCTGGCGACACTCGTACCTCCCATCACGGCCGCATGCAGCGTCAGCGCGATGGCGCCGGCGGTACTCGCGTAGAGCAGGAAAGGCGCGCTGCCGAGCACGGTCGCGACCCGCTCGTTGGCGATGAGGTAATAGGCAAAACCGGCCGCCGAGGCGAGCACCAGCGACGCGCCCAGACCATTGGCCTGCCACAGTCCCGCATCGAGCCCACCCACCGCGCAGGCGACGCCGAGATAGGTCAGCATCACCGCGATCAGCAACCGTGCCGACGGCCAGCGCCGCGCGGCGAGCGCACGCGCCAGCACCACCATGGCGGGATAGCTGAACAGCAGCACCCGCTCGAGACTGGCGTTGATCATGGTCAGCGCGACGAAATTCAGCCACGCGGCAGCGTAATGGCTGGCAAGGCCGGCCAGCATCGCGCCGGCGATGAGTCGCGGCTCGGCCGCGGCCAGCTCGCGCAACGAAGTGCGATACAGGGCCCAGCCCCACACCAGGGGCAAGGTGAACCACGAACGCAGCAGCAGGATGGATTCGACCGCGACGCCATCGCGGAACAGGAGCTTGGCAAAGATGCCCTTGCCCGACACCAACAGCGCACCGAGCACCACCAGCGCGACGTCGCCGTGGCGCTGCCACCAGCGGGCCAGAACCGAGGCCACGACTCAAGCGCCCGCGGGCGCGGCCGATGGGGCGCCGCGCCTTAGGCCGGCGCGACGCTCAAGCCGCACGCGGCGGCGGAAACACGCTGGCGCGGGTCATGCTGGCCTGCATCGGCGCCGCCAACGGGCCTTCCAGCCATTTCGAAGTGGCGACCACCTTGGCGATGTCGATACCGGTGGTGTAGCCCATGCGATGCAGAAGGTAGAGCACGTCCTCGGTGCCGACATTGCCGGTCGCGCCGGGCGCGAAGGGACATCCGCCCACCCCGCCGCAGCTGGCGTCGATGATGCGCACGCCGCTCTCGACCGCCGCGTACACATTGCCGATGCCGGTGCCACGGGTATTGTGGAAATGCATGCGCAGCGGTGTGGCGCCGATGCGCGGCCGTACCGCTTCCACCAGCCGCTTGACGTCCGAGGGCACCGCCACGCCGATGGTGTCGGCCAGCGCGATCTCGTCGACGCCCATGCCGTGCAGGCGCTCGGCGATCGCGACCACGGTGGCGGGCGCGACTTCGCCCTCGAAGGGGCAGCCGAAAGACGCGGCAATCGTCACGCCGAAATAGCGGCCGGCGTCCTGCGCGCGGCGCGCCAGCGAGGCGATGAGTTCCAGCATGTCGGCCGAGGTTTTGCCCTGGTTGCGCAGGCAGAAGCTGTCGGTCGTGACCGCAGCGCAGTTGATCTGTCCGACGCCCGAAACCAGCGCACGCTCGAGCCCCTGTTCGTTCAATACCAAGCCGATATAGCTCACGCCCTCGCGACGCGGCAGGCGCGCGATGACCGCATCGGCATCGGCCATCTGCGGCACGCGCTTGGGATTGACGAAGCTCGCCACCTCGAGCCGCCGCACGCCGGCCTCGACCAGGCGCTCGATGAAGGCAAGCTTGGTCTCGGTATCGAGCAATTGCGGCTGTGCCTGTAGGCCGTCGCGTGGCCCGACCTCGACGATTTCGACCCGTTCACCCATGAGCTTCACTCCTGCATGCGGCATGCGCTCGAAGTCGAGAAGCCGCTTTGAAAACCTGACCGCGATTGTAGCCAAAGGCGTCGCCGGCCGGCAGCGCGAAGAATCCGCGCCGTATGCGTGCAATCCGCGCAGGCGCCAGCCTCTATACTAGGGCCACGCTAACGGCCAGGAGTGAACATGGCGTCCTACGATTACGATCTCTTCATCATCGGTGGCGGCTCGGGCGGCGTGCGCGCCGGCCGCATGTCGGCGAGCTTCGGCGCGCGCGTGGCGATGGCCGAGGAGCGCTACATGGGCGGCACCTGCGTGAACGTCGGCTGCGTGCCGAAGAAGTTGTTCGCCTACGCCGCCCACGTGCACGAGGAAGTCCATGATGCGGCCGGCTTCGGCTGGAAGATTGCCGACGGCAGTTTCGACTGGCCGACCCTGGTCGCCAACAAGAACAAGGAAATCGAACGCCTGAACGGCATCTACCAGCGCCTGATGGACAACGCCGGTGTGACCGTGATGCACGAACGCGCGGTGTTGAAGGACGCCCACACCGTCACCGTCGGCGGTCGCGATATCACTGCCGAACGCATCCTGGTGGCGACCGGCGGCTGGCCCTACGTGCCGACCTTTCCGGGCAGTGAGCTCGCCATCAATTCCAACGACGCGTTCTTCCTCGAACGCCTGCCGAGGCGCGCGGTGGTGGTCGGCGGCGGCTATATCGCGGTTGAATTCGCCGGCATCTTCAATGGCCTCGGCTGCGAGACCACGCAGCTCTATCGCGGCCCGCTGTTCCTGCGCGGCTTCGACGATGACGCCCGGCATTTCCTCGCCGACGAGATGCAAAAGAAAGGCGTCAAGCTGCGCTTCGACACCGACGTCACGCGCATCAGCCGTGAAACCGACGGGCTGCGCCTGCATCTGAACGATGGCAGCACGCTGGACTGCGATCTGGTGATGTATGCGACCGGTCGCAAGCCCAACACCGCCAAGCTCGGCCTCGAAGCCTGCGGTGTGGCGCTGGACGACAATGGCGCGGTGAAGGTCAATGGCAACTATCAGACCAGTGTGCCGTCAATCTACGCCATCGGCGACGTCACCGACCGCATCAACCTGACGCCGGTCGCGCTGGCCGAAGGCATGGCCCTGGCCTGGCACCTGTATCGTGACCACGAACGTCCGGTGGATTACGAGTTCGTGCCGAGCGCGGTGTTCAGCCACCCCAACCTCGCAACGGTCGGCTATACCGAGGCGCAGGCGCGCGAGAAGTACGGCGCGGTGACGGTGTTCAGATCCACTTTCACGCCACTCAAGCACACGCTGTCGGGCTCCAAGGAAAAGACCTTGATGAAACTCATCGTCGATACCGCCAGCGATCGCGTGGTCGGCGCCCACATGGTGGGCCCCGATGCAGGGGAATCCATCCAGGGCCTGGCGGTCGCCATCAAGGCCGGCGCCACCAAGACCCTGTTCGACCGCACCATCGGCATCCATCCGACCTCGGCCGAGGAATGGGTGACGATGCGCGAGCCGGTGGCCTGAGATCCGACATCGGTAGCGCGGTCGTAAACCAGTATCAGCCACGAGGCCACAACGAGGAGCGAGCGTATGGATTTTCCCAAACTGCGGGCGCTGGCGGTGCTGCTATGCGGCGCCGTCACCAGCCTGGCGAGCGGCCCGCTGCCGGCGGCGGATCTGGCGGTCGGCGATGTCGCGCCCGACTTCACGCTCGCCGGTTCCGACGGCAAACAACATCACCTCGCCGACTACCGCGGCACGGCCGTGGTGGTCGCGTGGTTCCCGAAAGCTTTCACCGGCGGCTGAACCGCGCAGTGCAAATCGCTCCGTGAGAGTGGTGCATTGTTGAAGAACTACAAGGTCGCCTACTTCATGGCGAGCACGGATGACGCCGAGACCAATACGAAATTCGCGGCCGAGACCGGCGCGGATTTTCCCATACTTGCCGACCCGGACAAGAAGGTCGCGGCCGACTACGGCGTGCTCGGCATGCTCGGCTTCGCCTCGCGCTGGACGTTCTACATCGACAAGGACGGCAAGATTGCCTATATCGACAAGGACGTGAGCGTGGTCAAGGCCGGCGCCGACACGGCGGCGCGGCTGGCGGCACTCGGAGTCGAGAAACGCTGAGCGTGTCCGACGCTGCGTATGTGTGCGCACTGGCGGCGCCAACATGCATGAGGCGGACAGCGATCATGGCGCGGGCGCACGCAGCAGGCGCCGCGTCAGGATCACGAAACGGCCGATCAGGAGAAACGACGCCACCCACAGCGCGGTGCTGAGGCCTATCCAGATGCCGGCGGCGCCGGCGCCGCCATGGCGGGCCAGCGCGTAGGCCAGCGTAAAGCCCACGCCCCAGTAGTTGAGCGCATTCAACACCAGCGGCACGCGGGTGTCTTTCAAACCGCGCAGCGCAAAGGCCGCCGCCACTTGCAGGCCATCGGCCAACTGCAAGCTGGCGCCAATCTTGAACAGCGCCAGGGCGATCGCGACCACGGCTGCGTCCGTCGTGTAGAGCGCGATGATGCGAGGCGCGAAGCACCAGGTGGTCACCGCCGCCGTGGTGGTGCACAGGCCGCACAGCACGAAGCCGGTGTAACCGATGCGGCGCACGGCGTTGAAATCGCGCCGACCGACCGCCTGTCCCACGCACACCGTCAGCGCCATCGCAAAGCCGAGCGGCGCCATGAACACGATGCCGCAATAGTTGAGCGCGACCTGGTGGGCCGCGACCGCCGCGCTGCCCAGCGAGCCCATCAACATCGCCACGGCGGTGAACAATCCCGATTGCAGGAATAGCGACACGCCTATCGGCAGCCCCAAGGCCAGCAGGCGTTTCAGCGCCGCGATATCCGGACGTTCCAGCGCCCGCCACAAACCGAAGCGTCGGTAGTGCGGCGAGCTCAGCGTATGGCCCGCCAACAGCGCCAGCATCACCCAGAAGCTGAGCGCGCTGCCGAGGCCGCAGCCCGGCGCGCCGAGGGCGGGCATGCCGATAGCGCCAAACAGGAAGGCATAGTTGAGCAACACGTTGAGCGGCAAGACCGCGGTCACGACCGTCATCACCGGCACCGTGCGGCCGACGCCTTCGTTCATCTGCTTCAAGGTGTGATAGCCATAGGCGCCGGGCACGCCCCACGACAGGTAGTCGAGATAGCCCTGCGCCAGCCGCGCCACCTCGTGTTCGATACCGACCGCCACCAGCAAGGGCGCGGTGTGGCGCATCGCCAGCATCACCAACAGCGAGACCAGCAGCGCGAGCCACAAACCCTGGCGCGTGTCGTGACCTATTTCGGCATCGCGCCCCGCGCCGAAATGCTGAGCGACCGTCGGGCCCAGCGCCATGATGGTGCCGAGCCCCAACAGGAACAACGCTATCCACACGCCATTGCCGATGGCGACGCCGGCGAGCTGCACCGAGCCCAGGCGCGCGGCCATCATGGTGTCGGCCACGCCGACACCGATGCTGGACAGGTTGTTGATGATGAGCGGCGCGCCGATCACGACCAGCGAGCGCAGGTCGGCGCGCAACTGCGCTGACCATGTCATGGCCATGTTCGCGCCCGCCATGACTGCGCGCGGCGCGTCAGGCCGCGTTGCCGATGGTCGGCACCGCGGCCAGCAACTGTTGCGTGTAGGCGTGTTGCGGCCGGTGCAGCACGTCGTCCACCGGCCCCTGTTCAATGATGCGACCATTGCGCATCACGGCGACATGGTGTGCGAGGTAGGCCACCACGCCGATGTTGTGGGTGACGAACAGGTAGCTCAGGCCCAGCCGCTCCTGGAGGTCTCGCAGCAATGACAGGATCTGCGCCTGCACCGACACGTCGAGCGCCGAGGTTGGTTCGTCGCACACGATAAGACGCGGCTCGACGGCGAGCGCGCGGGCAATGCAGATGCGCTGACGCTGACCGCCGGAAAATTCGTGGGGATATCGACGCGCATGCACGGCCTCCAGTCCCACCTGGGCGAGCAGCTCGGCAACGCGCGCATCGCGCTCGGCGGGGCCGGCGCCGATACCCTGCGCAAGCATGCCTTCCTTGATGATGTCGCCCACCACCATGCGCGGATTCATCGACGCCACCGGATCTTGAAAGACTATTTGCAGCGCGGCGCGCTGTCTGCGCATGGCGGCGGCATCGAGCGTCGCGAGATCGACGCCGGCGAATTCGACGCTGCCGCCGGCCAACGGCGCCAGGCGCAGAATGCCCTTGCCCATGGTGGTCTTGCCGCAGCCCGACTCGCCGACGATGGCCAGCGTGCGACCCTGCTCGACGCACAAGGTCACACCGTCGACCGCGCGCAAGGCGCCGACCTTGCGCTTGAACAGGCCGCGGCGGATGGGAAACTCGACCGCCAGGTCGCGCACTTCCAGCAACGGCGCGGCTGGCGTCGCGGACGGTGCATACCCTTCGCGCACGCGCTTGTCCCAGCTCGGCAAGGCGTCGAAAAGCTGGCGTGAATACGCATGCTGGGGGTTGGCATAGAACGCGTCGCGCGTGCCGCTCTCGACCAGCCGCCCTTGGCGCATCACCAGCACCCGGTCAGCTATCTGGTAGGCGACGGCGAGATCGTGGGTGATGAACAGGATGCCCATGCCACGACGCTTCTGCTCGGCCTTGATGAGATCCAGCACTTGCGCCTGGATTGTCACGTCCAGCGCGGTGGTCGGCTCGTCGGCGATCAGCAGCCGCGGCTGGGCGGCGAGCGCAATGGCAATCATCACGCGCTGCTTCATGCCGCCGGAAAACTGGTGCGGGTACTGGTCGAGGCGCGCGGCGGCGTCGCTGATGCCCACCGCCTCCAGCAGCTCGATGCTGCGTGCGCGCAAGGCCGCGCCGCGCAGTCCCTGGTGACGTACCAAGGCCTCACCCAGCTGCGCGCCGATGCGCATGACGGGATTGAGCGACGATTGCGGCTCCTGGAAGATCATGCCGACCGCCGCGCCGCGCACGTCACGCATACGGTATTCGGGCAGCTTGAAAAGATCCTGTCCCGCGAGGCGCACCGCGCCGCTGACTATCCTGGCGGTGGCCGGCAACAGTCGCGTGATGGCGAGCGCGGCCATCGATTTGCCGCTGCCCGATTCGCCGACCAGCACCACCGTCTCGCCGGCGGCGACCGCGAACGACAGCCCGTCCACCGCGCGCACCGCATGGGGCTCGGCGCCGAAATGAATGGCCAGGTCTTCGACTTCCAGCAGGGTGCTGCTCATGGGCGAGGTGTCCTCATTCGAGATCACGCAGGCGCGGGTCGAACGCATCGCGCACCGCATCGGCGAAAATGTTGGCCGCCAGCACCAGTGCGAACATCAGCACGAACGCGGCGCCCAGCGACCACCACACCACCGGCTCGCGCGCGAGTTCCAGGCGCGCGCCGTTGATCATGTTGCCCCAGGATTCCATGCTCGGGTCGACGCCGATGTCGATATAGGTCAACACCGCTTCGGCGAGCACCAGGCCGCTGAAATCGAGCACGATGGAAATCATCACGATGTGCATGATGTTGGGCAGGATATGGCGCGCCAGGATCTTGCCGTTGGACACGCCGAAGGCCCGCGCCGCCTCGATGAAATCGACCGCGCGCAGCTTCAGCGCCTCGCCGCGCAGGTAACGGCACAGGCCGGTCCAGGCGGTCACGCCGAGTATCATGCACAGCGCCAGCAGGCGCAGATCGGCGCGCGCGGCGAGGCTGGCATAGGCGTCCGCGTGGCGCGCCATGTAGACCTCGAGCATCAAGGCCGCGGCCGCCACCAGCAGCACGCCGGGAATGGATGACAAGGTCGTGTAGAGATACTGGATCACATCGTCCACCCAGCCGCCGAAGTAACCCGCCACCAGCCCCAGCACGAGCGCGAAGGGCAGCATCACGAGCGTGGTGAGCGTGCCGATGAGCAGGCCCGTACGTATGCTCTTCAACGCCTGGTAGAGCACATCGTTGCCGACCTGGTCGGTGCCGAACACGTGGTAGTAAGGCGCGAGTTCGACCACGCAGCCGAACAGGAGACTCAGTATCGCGAGCGTGCCGAGTATCGCGCGCCACGGCACCTGGCTCTCACCGCGCAGCATCGACAGTGCCGTCGCCTGCCACGGCGCGCGCGCGCGCCGCGCGCATAAGCCCACCACCAGCGCCATCTGCAGCGCGGCCAAGCCCAGGCCGAGCAGGATGCCGCCGATGAGTCGCGCGGCGATATCCGGCCCGCGTTCACTGGCCGGGTCGCGCAAGTGCGCACCGCCATGTTCGAGACGCGGAAAGGCGCGTGAATTGGAACCGTCGGCGAGCTCGACGATCTCCTTGGCATAGGCTTCGGCCGCGAAGGGCGCGGAGTAGGTGCGTTCGACACCGCTACGCAGAGGTCCCGCCAGCACGTCGAACACGCTGGTGAGATCGCGGCTGTAGGCGCCGCCACCATGGCCCGCGGCGGTGACGCGAAAATGCAGCGAATCGAGCAATGCGATGGCGAGATAGGCCGCCAGCACCACCGCCGCCGCCATGCCGAGCGGCTGTCGTGCGACCTGTCGCCACGGCGCGCGCAGGTGTTCGTGTCGTCGCGCATACCAGACATAGGCCGCCACGGCCGCCAGCAGCACGAAGAACAGCATATCGGTCTTGAGCAGCACCGGTTCGATGCCACTCATGTCAGCCGCACCCGCGGATCGGCCAAGGTATAGGAAATATCGGTGAGGATGAGGCCAACGATGTAAAGCAGTGACCCCAGGAACACCATCGCGCGCACGATGGCGAAGTCCTGGCTCTGGATGGCTTCGATGGTATAGCTGCCGAGGCCCGGTATGCCGAAAAACGCCTCGATGATGAGATTGCCGATGAACAGCGTGGGCAGAATCACCACCACGCCGGTGAGGATCGGGATCAAGGCATTGCGCAGCACGTGCTTGAACAACACCGCGCGTTCCGACAGGCCCTTGGCGCGCGCCGTGCGCACGTAGTCGCGATTGATCTCCTCGAGAAACAGCGTGCGATACCAACGGGTGCCATAGCCAAGGCCGGCAATCACGCTCACCGCCACCGGCAGCGCGATGAACTTCAGCATCGCGCTGTCACCGTCGAAACCCGAAATCGGCACCAGGCGCAGCACTTTGCCGAACAGGAACTGTCCGCCGATGATGTAGAACAGGCTGGAGACGGACATCATCGCCACGCACACGATCACCGCCCAGGTGTCGAAATAGGTGCCGCGCAGCAGTGCGATGCCCAGCGCCAGGCTGATGGTGAGCAGCAGCTCCAACACGAACACCGGCAAGGTCACCACCAGGCTCGGCACCATGCGCTGGGAAATGTCGAAGGCGATGTCGCGACCGCTGTCCGACTGCCCGAATTCGAACAGGAACAGCTTGAGCGTATGGCGATAGAAAATGGTGTCGGTCACGCGCGGCAGGCCATCCCGGGCCGCATTCCACAGCAGCGGTTTGTCGTAGCCACGCTCGGCTTTCCAGTTCTCGACCGCCTGCGGCGTGACATGCTTGCTGCCAAGATGCATGCGCGCCATGTCGTCCGGCGAATTGACCACGAAGAACAGGAAGAACGTGATGACGTTGACGCCCAGCAATATCGGCAAGGCGTACAACACGCGGCGCGCGATGTAGGCGCTCATCGCGCCGCCGCCCGCTGCCGCGCCCGGTAGCCGCGCCACGCAGGCACCGCGCTCAACACCAGCAAGGCCAGTAGTGTCAGCAATGGCCACAGCAAGGGCCGGTTCCATTCACGCTGCAGTCGCTCGCGCAACGACGGGTCCACGGTCTTGTACTTGAGCGTGTTGCGCGCCATGAGGTTCGGCTTGGAATTGCCGTACCAGGCGTGGTTGAGCGCATAGGCCATGGGATGAAATCCCCATAGCCACGGCGAATCCCTGCGCACGATTTCCACCATGCGGTCGATCAGGCGCTGTCTCTCCGCACCATTCGGCAAGGCGCGCATGCGCACGTACAGCTGGTCGAATTCTTCATTGTGATAGTTCGAAGCGTTCTCACCGCCGAAGTGGGACTTGCCATTAGGGCCGTACAGCAGGAACAGGAAATTCTCGGGATCGGGATAATCGGCATTCCATCCCCAGCTGAAGATCTGGGCCGTGCCTTCGCGGACCTTCTCCTGGAAGCGGTTGTAGTCGGTGACGCGGATCACGAGTTGGATGCCGAGCTTCTCGAACTGTTTGCGGTACCAGTTGAGCTGCGCCTTGCCGCTAGGCCCGCCGCTGATCGCTTCGTAATACAAGGTGAGCGGCTGGCCAGTCGCCGGGTCGCGGCCGTCGGCATAGCCGGCTTCGCGCAGCAAGGCGCGCGCGTCGTCGAGCGAACGTCGCGACGCATGACCGGAGCGCCATTCGTAGACATAGGGATTGATGCCCGACTGGCCGGCGCGATAACCGAAGATCTCCGGGGGAATCGGCCCATGGGCGGGCACGCCGCGACCGTTGGCGAAAATCGAGATGAGTTCCTCGAAATCGACCGCGATGGAAATCGCCTGACGCAGCAGGCGCGCGCGCTCGCTATCGCCGCCGACTACTGGGTCGGCCATGTTGAAACCCATGTAGGAGGTAGCCTGCTCGACCGCCGTGACGAGCTTGACGCCCTTTTCGCGCATGCCGGGCGTGAGTTCCGCTTCACCCTTCATGCCGAATTGAATGGCCTGGTCAAAGCTGTCCGGCAGCACCGCGGCGACGTCGTAATAGCCCTGCAGGAATTTCGTCCACTGCGGGATCTCTTCCTTCTCGAGGCTGTAGTAGGCGATGTCGATGAACGGCATGGTCTTGCCGGCCATGCGCAGCATGCCCGCCACCGCGTCGCCGGGCGCGCCGCGCTCCGGATAGGCTTCGCCACGAAAGTTCGGATTGCGCTCCAGCACCATGCGCCGATTGGGATTGTTCTCGGTCAACATGTAAGGACCGGTGCCTACCGGGTACCAGTCGAGCGTGAAATTGCGCTCTTTCATGCCCGGCTGCGCGTAGAAGCTGTCCGCTTCCCACGGCACCGGCGCGAAAAACGACATCGCCAGCCAGTAGCGGAACTGTGGGTATTTCTCCGTGATTCGGATCTCGAAGGTGTAGCGATCGATCACGCGCGCGCCATCGAAGTCGTACTTGCGCAAATCTACGAAGCCATGATTGTCGGCCTGCTCGGCGCGCAGCCGTTCACCGAGAGCTGTCAGTCCCTTGATGTACTTGCCCATCAAACCCGCCACCGGCGAATGCAAGTGCGGATGGGCCAGCCGCTTGATCTGGTAGACATAGTCGTCAGCCGTCAACTCGCGGCTGCCCTTGTGCGTGAAATCGGCAAGCGTGGCGCGTGACCTCACATCCTCGTGCGTGAGGTGATGGTAGTAGTAGCTGCCATCGCCGCGCCGCGCAAAGGCCGGATGCGGTTGATAGAGGATGCCGTGCTTCAGCGTGACACGATACACCGCCTCTGCGACGCTTTCGGCGGGCGCATCGGCCGGCAGCGCCTGGCCGTCACGATCGTAATAGCGCGGTTCCGGCAGCGCGGTCGCGGTCAAGGGCACGAGTTGGTAGGGGCGCTTCAGAAAATGGTATTGCACCACTGGCTCGTAAATCTGGCCGGTGAACTGCGCCTCGTTCTCGCTATAGGAAGAGACCGGGTCGAGATGCTTGGGTCTTTCGGCAAATGCGCCATAGAAAACCGCGCGCCCCGAGTCCGACGCACGATAGGGATCGTTCCACGGCTGCTCGCCGCAGCCCGCGATGCTCGCGGCCAGCATGACCAGACAGACCATTGCCAGCGCGGTCGGCGGCAGGAATCGCATGTTCGCGTGCTCTCGGAGGCGCTGCGGGATTATAAACTCGGTCCGGGCACTGTACACTTTGATGGCCCCAGGCGGGGCACACGATAATCAGTCAGCAAGGTAGTCAGACCATGGGAATTCTGCAAGGTAAACGCGCCCTCATCGTCGGTGTGGCAAGCAATAAGTCGATTGCTTGGGGTGTCGCCAAGGCCATGCATCGTGAAGGCGCCGAACTGGCCTTCACGTATCAGAACGATCGATTGAAGTCGCGCGTCGAAGACTTCGCCGCTGAACTCGGATCCGAGATTACCCTGCCCTGCGAAGTGCAGAGCGACGAGGAGATCCAGGCGGTATTCAATCACCTCGACGACTACTGGGACCATCTGGACATCCTCATCCATTCCGTGGCCTTCGCGCCGCGCGAGGAACTGCAGGGCGGTTACCTGGACAGCGTCACCCGCGAAGGATTTCGCGTTGCCCACGAGGTCAGTTCCTACAGCTTCGCCGCGCTTGGCAATGCCGCGCGCCCGCTGATGAAAGGCCGCCAGGGCGCGATGCTGACCTTGAGCTATCTCGGCGCGGTGCGCACCATGCCGAGCTACAACGTCATGGGCCTGGCCAAGGCCAGCCTCGAAGCCAACGTGCGCTACATGGCGGAGAGTCTCGGGCCGGAAGGGATTCGGGTGAACGCGGTGTCGGCCGGGCCGATACGCACCCTGGCGGCGTCCGGCATCAAGGATATGCGCAAGTTCCTGACCTACGTCGAGAACACCGCGCCGTTGCGGCGCAACGTCACCATCGACGAAGTCGGCAATGCCGCGGCGTTCTTGTGTTCGGATCTAGCTTCGGCCATCACCGGCGAGATCACCTACGTCGACTGCGGCTACAACATCATGGGCATGGGCGGCATGTGAGCCGCCCGGCGCGCGCAAAACTCAGAGATTTTTCGCGATGACCTTCACGTCGCTGGCCCCGCGTACGGCAGCGACGAACGAGGTCCAGGCCGCGCCCATACGCCCTTTCACGATTTCGCCCTGAATCGCCACGACATCGCCCCGCGCGATTTCACTCTCTTCCGGCACCACCACATTGGCGACGCGAATGATCGCGTAATCGGTGGTGCCGATGGGAATGCCTACATATTGGGGTTCGTTACCCGCGACCTCGGCACTGAAGGCTGCCCGCAGTACGGCACGATTGACGTCGCCCGACTCGCGGGTGACACCCTCCTCCTGCTCCCAACCGAAGCCACGACCTTTCACCAGTTCCGTGACGGTCTCGCCCTTGCGTAGCTTCTCGATCAATTCCTTGCCGAGCGCCTCGGTCAATTCGCGACGGTGCTGATTGCGCACAGCATCCTCGACCTCGGTCTTGACCGCTGCCAGCTCCGGAATGGCCGACGGCACGTGCTCGAGCACGCGCACCGCGATCACGCGGCTGTCTGGCAGTTCTATTGGCTCGCTGTTCATGCCCTCGTTGAGTACTTCGGCGGTGAAGATGGCATTGGCCGCCTTGTCCGAGAATTTCTTGGCGAATTCTTCCTTGCTCATGACCTCGGTCTTCTGGGTTGCGATGCCGAGGGTTTCGGCCGCGACGCCGAGGCTGTCGGAATGCTCGTAAACGAGGTTGGAGAACTGCTCAGCCTGCTCGAAAAACGCTTTCTGCGCCTCGCTGTTGCGATAGGCCATTTCGACCTCGGCCTTGACCTTGTCGAAAGGCTGCAGACCGCCGGCCTTGATGTCTTTCAACTTGATGATGTGCCAACCGAACTTGGTGCGCACCGGCGCACTGATTTCGCCCACCTTGAGCTTGAATGCCGCCTCTTCGAATTCCGGCGCCATTGCGCCACGCGCGAAGAATCCGGTTGAGCCGCCCTCGGCCTTGGAGCCGACATCGTCAGACAGTTCCTTGGCGAGCTTTTCAAAATCCTCGCCACCCTGTGCGCGTTTCAAGATGTCTTTGACCTTGCTCTCCGCCGCGCCCTCGTCTGCCGCATTCGCGTTCGCCGCAAGCTGCACGAGGATGTGATTCGCACTGCGTTCCTCCGCCAGGGTGTAGGCCGCCTGGTTGGCGTCGTAGTACTGGTGGAGTTTCTCGTCGTTGATTTCAACCTTGCTCGCCAAGGCTGCCGCGGAAATCTCCAGAAACTCGACGCTGGCCTTCTCTAGCGTGCGGTACTGTTCCTTGTGCGCTTCGAAGTAGGCGTTGACCTCGGCATCGGTCACCGTCACCTGCTTTTCGACTTCGGCCGCCGGGATCACCGCATAGCCGATGTCACGCTTCTGCTTGCGCAAGGCGGCAATACGCAGCGCTTCCTCGCGCGTGACGAACTCGGACGCCGCCACGCCGTTACGCAGCTGCGACTTCGCCATGTCGCTGCGCAACTGCTGTTCGAAGCCAAGCTGGGAAAAGCCCATGGCCGTGACGCGCTGTTCGTAGAGCGCACGGGAGAAGCCGCCCTTCTCGTCCTGGAACGCCGGAATCTCCAGGAGCTGCCGGGCCAGTTGCTGGTTGGTCACCCGCACGCGTGCGTCGTCAACCAGGCGCGACAGCACGCGGTCGTTGATGAGTTCGTCGAGCGCCTTGGTCTTGACCTCGGGCTTGTCCCAGTCCGCGGCATTGAAGGCGTCGCCCAGCATCGACTCGGCCTGACGCCGGAAACGCTGCAAGGCATTCTGGAATTCTTCTATTGGGATCTCGTTGCCATCCACCTTGGCGACGATCACGCGTTTGGCGGCATTGATATAGCTTTCAACGCCCCACAGGATGAAGGTCAGCGAGATCAAACCGACGATGACAGCGACGATTACCCCTTGGGTTCGATCACGTATCGTTTGCAGCATGCAGGGACCCTCTGCTCGGGAACGACTGGGGACGGGTCTACAAAAACAACGGGCGCACCATCTGGTGCGCCCGTTTACTATTCCATCGAATTTGGCGGAGTGGACGGGACTCGAACCCGCGACCCCCGGCGTGACAGGCCGGTATTCTAACCAACTGAACTACCACTCCGATGGCTAACTCTGGTGGGTGCTGAGGGGATCGAACCCACGACCTTCGCCTTGTAAGGGCGACGCTCTCCCAGCTGAGCTAAGCACCCAGGCAGTCGTGCTCTGGGAAGGGCGCTAGTTTACTGCATCCTTCAACGCTTTGCCAGGTTTGAAACCAGGAACTTTCGATGCCTTGATCTCAATCGTCGCACCGGTCTGCGGGTTGCGACCCGAGCGCGCCGCACGACTGCGAACGACGAAGGTACCAAAGCCCACCAGGCTGACTTGCTCGTCTTTCTTGAGTGCCGCGCAGATGTTGTCGAAGACCGCATCGACGGCGCGGGTTGCAGAAGCCTTGGTGATGTCTGCGGCTAGCGCGACGGCGTCGATAAGTTCTGCTTTGTTCATGGAGTTCGTTCCCCTTGGTCCCAGCGCGGTGAAAATGTCAGCTGCGGCAGATCGGCTGCGCGCTGAAGATTATTGTGGGTTGCGTGAGCGTGCCCGTGCGAATGCGCGGCCGTTATATCAAGCGCCCATCACGAGCGTCAAGCAAGCCGGTTCCGAGTGGAACCGGCCTGTGACGAGCGCCTCAGTGTCTTCTGAGCGCGTCGCTGTCCTCTTCGCTCGAAGACTTTTCCTTGGCGGGCGTGGCCGTTGCGGGCGCGTCCGTGACGCTCAAGGGCTCAGGCATGCGCTGCAGCGCGATCTGGAACACCTCGTCTATCCAACGCACCGGTTTGATCTCGAGTTCCTGCGCGATGTTGGCCGGGATCTCGGCGAGCTCACGCTCATTCTCCTTCGGAATGATCACTTGCTTGATACCACCACGCAGAGCGGCCAGAAGCTTTTCCTTCAGACCTCCGATGGGCAACACCTCACCACGCAGCGTGATCTCACCGGTCATCGCAACGCTGGCCTTGACCGGTATCGCGGTCAAGGCTGACACCATCGCGGTGCACATGCCGACACCCGCGCTCGGGCCGTCCTTGGGGGTCGCGCCTTCTGGCACATGGAAGTGCACGTCGTTGGTTGCGTAGAAATCGGGCTCGATACCGAGCGAACGAGCGCGACTGCGCACCACGGTCATGGCAGCCTTGATCGATTCCTGCATGACATCGCCGAGCCGGCCCGTGTAGATCTCCTTGCCTTTACCCGGCACTGTCACCGCTTCGATGGTCAACAGGTCGCCGCCGGTTTCAGTCCACGCAAGACCGGTGACCTGGCCCACGCGATCCTCGCCCTCGGCGAGACCGTAGCGGAATTTCTTCACGCCGAGAAACTTGTCGAGAATCTTGGGCGTCACGGCGACGGACTTGGTGGAAGGCTTTTGCAGTATGCCCTTCACGACTTTGCGGCAGATGGTCGCCATCTCGCGCTCGAGGTTGCGCACGCCGGCTTCCCGCGTATAGAAACGGATGACGTCGCGAATCGCCGCCTCCGAGACCTTGATTTCAGCAGGCTTGAGGCCGGCGTTTTCGATCTGCTTGGGCAGCAGGTATTTCTGCGCGATGCTGACCTTTTCGTCCTCCGTGTAACCCGAGATCCGGATCACTTCCATGCGATCGAGCAAGGGCGCGGGAATGTTCAAACTGTTGGCGGTGGTCACGAACATCACCTCGGACAGATCGTAGTCGACCTCGAGATAATGATCGTTGAAGGAATTGTTTTGCTCCGGATCGAGCACCTCGAGCAAGGCGGACGCCGGGTCACCACGGAAGTCCATCGCCATCTTGTCGACCTCGTCGAGCAGGAACAGCGGATTACGCGTGCCGACCTTGGCCATGTTCTGCAGGATCTTGCCGGGCAGCGAACCGACATAGGTGCGACGATGGCCACGGATCTCGGCCTCGTCGCGTACACCGCCCAGTGACATGCGTACGAACTTGCGATTGGTGGCACGGGCAATGGAGCGACCCAGCGAAGTCTTGCCGACGCCGGGTGGCCCGACCAGGCACAGTATCGGGCCCTTCATCTTGTTCACGCGCTGCTGGACGGCGAGATACTCGAGTATGCGTTCCTTCACCTTCTCCAGGCCGTAGTGATCCGACTCGAGGACTTCCTCGGCGCGATTTAAATCACGGCTGGTCTTGGAGCGCTTCTTCCACGGCACCGACACTATCCAGTCGATGTAGTTGCGCACCACCGTCGCTTCAGCGGACATCGGCGACATCATGCGCAGCTTCTTCAATTCGGCCTCGGCCTTTTCGCGGGCTTCCTTGGCCATGCCTGCGCGCGCGATCTTCTTGGCGAGTTCTTCGAACTCGTTGACGCCGTCTTCGCTCTGACCGAGCTCGTTCTGAATGGCCTTCATCTGCTCATTCAGGTAGTACTCGCGCTGGCTCTTCTCCATCTGCTTCTTGACGCGACCCCGCAGGCGCTTTTCAACCTGCAGGAGATCGATCTCCGATTCCATCAGATGGATCAGGTGCTCGAGGCGCTGGCGCAGCGGAATGATTTCCAGCACTTCCTGCTTGTCTTGGATCTTGATCGCCATGTGCGCGGCGATGGTGTCGGCAAGGCGCGACGGATCGTCAATGCTCGACAAGGAGGAAATGATCTCTGGCGGCACCTTCTTGTTGAGCTTTACGTACTGCTCGAACTGGGTCATGAGCGAGCGGCTGAGCACCTCTGCTTCGCGGCCACTGACTTCTTCCGCTTCGATCATCTCGCAGTTGGCGGCGTACAGATCGTCTGTTTCAATGAAGTCGACGATGCGCGCGCGCTGCACGCCCTCGACCAGCACCTTGATGGTGCCGTCGGGAAGCTTCAGCAGCTGCAGGATGTTCGAGACGGTGCCTACCGCGTGAATGTCGGCCGGCTGGGGGTTGTCATCGCCGGCGCTCTTCTGCGCGACCAGCAGGATCTGCTTGCCGTCTTCCATGGCGCGTTCCAGAGCCCGAATCGACTTTTCGCGGCCGACGAACAAGGGAATGACCATGTGCGGATAGACGACGACATCGCGCAGCGGCAGAACCGCCAGCACATTGTTGGAATCGGTCATGAGGGAAAGCTCCTGCGCATAACAGCCACGGCAGGGTCGCCGCGGCCAGGCACTGAAAATAAGGGAGCCGGGAGCGATGACGCCCCGTGCGGATGGGTCAGGTAAGCGTCGCAGAACACCCGACGAGCGCGCGAGTGCGCCCGGGTGGCAAGGGCGGAGGCGCCAGGATTAATCTGGAGCCGCCTTGGAAATTTCTGCGCTTTCGTAAATGACAAGCGGTTTGGACTCGCCTTTGATCGCGCCCTCGTCCACCACCACCTTGGTGGCGTTCTTGAGCGACGGAAGCTCATACATGGTGTCGAGCAGCGATTGTTCAAGGATCGAGCGCAAGCCACGTGCGCCGGTTTTGCGCTCGACGGCACGCTGGGCCACGGCCCGTAGTGCATCCTCGCGGAACTCCAGCACGCAAGACTCCATTTCGAAGAGTTTGCCGTACTGCTTGGTCAACGCGTTCTTGGGCTCGGTGAGGATCTGGATCAACTGCTCTTCGTCGAGTTCGTCCAGCACCGCGAGCACCGGCAAACGACCCACGAACTCAGGAATGAGGCCGTAGCGAATCAAGTCCTCGGGTTCGACCTGGTGCAGCAGTTCACCGGCGGTCTTCTTGTCGTCCTTGCTCTTGACCTCGGCCGAGAAGCCGATACCGCCCTTCTCGGAACGGTCGCGGATGATCTTGTCGAGACCGGCGAACGCGCCGCCGCAAATGAACAGGATGTTCGACGTATCGACCTGCAGGAATTCCTGCTGCGGATGCTTGCGTCCACCCTGCGGCGGCACGGAAGCCACGGTGCCTTCAATGAGCTTGAGCAACGCCTGCTGCACACCCTCGCCCGACACGTCGCGCGTAATCGAGGGGTTGTCCGACTTGCGGGAAATCTTGTCGATTTCGTCGATGTAGACAATGCCCGTCTGCGCCTTCTCGACGTCGTAGTCGCACTTTTGCAGCAGCTTCTGGATGATGTTTTCGACGTCCTCGCCCACGTAGCCGGCTTCGGTCAGCGTGGTCGCGTCGGCGATGGTGAACGGCACGTTGAGAAGACGCGCCAGCGTCTCCGCCAGCAGCGTCTTGCCGCTGCCGGTCGGGCCGACCAGCAACACGTTGCTCTTGGCCAGTTCAACGTCGTTCTGCTTGACGCGCGTTTCGAGGCGCTTGTAGTGGTTGTACACCGCAACCGCCAGGATCTTCTTGGCGTGCTGCTGACCAATCACGTACTCGTCGAGAATATTCTTGATTTCACGCGGGATCGGCAGCTTGCTGCCATGACCGCCCGGGCTCTTTTCCTGGATCTCTTCGCGGATGATGTCGTTGCACAGTTCAACGCATTCATCGCAGATGAACACCGACGGGCCGGCGATCAGTTTGCGAACTTCGTGTTGGCTCTTGCCGCAGAACGAGCAGTACAGCAGCCGGTCGCCGTCGCCCTTGGAGTTCTTGCCATCGCTCATTCAGGTACTACCTCGAAGATGGACCCTTGGCGTCCGCTTTGTCGCCGGCCACGGATTCCCGTTTGGCCAGCACGGCATCAATGATGCCATAAGTTGCCGCTTCGTCAGCGCTCATGAAACGGTCGCGATCCGTATCCGCGGCAATCTTTTCCAGCGGCTGGCCGGTGTGGAAAGCAAGGATATCGTTCAATCGGTCGCGCGCCTTGAGTATCTCGCGAGCGTGGATATCGAAATCCGAGGCCTGGCCCTGAAAGCCGCCAAGCGGTTGGTGAATCATGACGCGCGAATGCGGCAGGCAGTAGCGCTTGTTGGCGGCGCCGCCGGCGAGCAGCAGCGCGCCCATGCTGGCTGCCTGGCCGATGCACATGGTGCTGACGTCGGGCTTGATGAACTGCATGGTGTCGTAGATGGCGAGACCCGCGGACACCGAGCCACCCGGCGAATTGATATAGAGATGGATGTCCTTGTCGGGGTTCTCCGATTCGAGGAACAACAACTGCGCCACGATGACGTTGGCGACGTAATCCTCGACCGGTCCCACCAGGAAGATCACGCGCTCTTTCAGCAGGCGTGAGTAGATGTCGTACGCACGCTCGCCGCGAGCCGATTGCTCGACCACCATGGGCACGAGATTGAGCGCCCGCGGGCTGCTGGCCTGCATGCGAAAATCGGAATGTTCTATCGACATCAGGTACTTGCCTCGGTCGTGTTGTCAGTCTGCACCGGATTCATCAAAGCGTCAAACGAGACTGCCTGCTCGCTCAGCTGCGCGCGGCCGGCGATCCAGTTGACGGCTTCGTCCTCCAGACACATGCCTTCGATCTGCTGCAACTGCTGCGGATTCTCGTAATACCACTTGACCACCGCGGCCGGATCTTCGTAACTCGCGGCCATGCCTTCAATGGTCTGGTGGACCTTGGCCGGATCGGCCTTCAGCTGCGCCTGCTTGACGATTTCGGCCATCACCAGTCCAAGCTTGACCCGCTTATGCGCCTGGGCCTGGACCGAGTTCTCAAATTCCGCAATGGCGTTGCTGGGATTCAGGCCACGCATCGCCATCTCGCGCGCGACCTGCTGGCGCAGGCGTTGCGCCTCGGACTGCACTAGGGCGCTCGGCAATTCGAAATCGTTCGCGATGGCGAGCTTGTCCATCACCTCGGACGTGAACTGTTGGCGCAGGGCGCGCTCGCGCTCCTTCTCCATGTTCTGACGGACCTCGGCGCGGAACGCTTCCACTCCACCTTCCTTGACACCAAACTTCTGCATGAATTCATCGGTCAGCTCAGGCAGCAGGGCTTCGGACACCTTGTTGACCGTTATTTCGAAACGCACCGGCTTGCCTGCCAGCTCGGTGTTGCGGTACTCGTCGGGGAAGCGCAGATCGAGCACCACCTTTTCACCGGCGGTCTTGCCGGTCAGGCCGGCTTCGAAGCCTTCAATCATCATGCCGCTGCCGAGGTTGATGGTGAAGTTCTCGCCCTTGCCGCCTTCGAAGGGCACGCCGTCGATGGTGCCAAGGAAGTCGATGGACAGCTGGTCGCCGTCGGCCGAGGCGCGCTCCACCGCCAGCCATTCCTTGTTCTGTTCGCGCAGCCTCTCGATCATGGCGTCGACGTCGGCGTCACCGATTTCGCAGGTGCGGCGGACCACCGCGAGGTTTTCGAGCGGCGCGAGCTCAAACTGAGGAAACACTTCGAAGACAGCGGTATAGCGCAGGCCGTTGCCGACAGCGCTCTCGACCTTGTCGATGACCGGCTGGCCGGCGGGCCGCAGGTCTTCCTTGTTCATCGCTTCGCCGAAGCTGCTCTGGAGGATTTCGCCCACCACTTCGTCGCGCACGCGTGAACCAAATTGCTGGCGGACGACCTTGGCCGGGGCTTTACCCTGCCGGAAGCCGGGGATACGAGCGTTCTTCGAGAGCTTGTCGAGCCGCGTCTGCACCTCGGTGGCGATGCGGTCTTCGGGGATCTCGACGGTCAAACGGCGCTCGAGCGTGGTCGATTTTTCTACAGATGTGTGCATTTGAAGCAAACTGCCGATAAGCATGCCGATACCGCGAGCGCGCCCATGCGCACCGACGGCGTTAAACACTGCGTTGCAAAATTGGTGCGAAAGGAGAGACTCGAACTCTCACGGGTTGCCCCACTGGCACCTAAAACCAGCGCGTCTACCGATTCCGCCACTTTCGCCCTTCCTGGTACATCGGTCGCGGCGACGGTCACGACTGGGAAGTCCATTGCGGCCATTGCCGCCATTCTGCTACGGGGAAGCGGGCCACGCAGACCCAGCCGGAAGCGGCGGCGATCGCTGTGCGTCGGTATTATAGGAGCAGGCATGGCGACTTGATAGCCCTGGAAAGGACCACCGGACGAACCCGGCTGCTATACTTCGCCGGCCTCCGGCCGCGGACGAAATTTCATTACTTAGAGGGAGATACGCAAGATGAAAAACTTCATGTCCGGGTGCGCCCTGCTACTCTCACTGGTAGCCTTGCCGGCCCTCGCGGCGGTCACAGTGGTGGAATGCGTCGACGCCGACGGCACCAGTTCCTTTCGTGACAAATGCCCCCCGGGCACCACCAAGACCGGCGACAAGAAGCTGACCGGCGTGACGCCCAACAAGGCCAAGACCGCCGCCGAGGTGGCCGCCACCAACCCCGTTTTCCTCTATACCGTACCGAACTGCGATGCTTGCGACCTGGTCAGGAACGCCCTGAGCACGCGCGGCATACCGGTCACTGAAAAGAACGTCGAAGACAACAGCGCCAACCAGGACGAACTGAAGGCCAAGGCCGGCAGCCTGACGGTTCCCTCGGTGATCGTGGGCGCCACGGTGCTGTCGGGTTACAACCGTTCGGCGCTCGACAACGCCTTGACCCAGGCCGGATACCCGCTGCCGGCGGCGGCCGGCGTGCAGAAACGCTGAGTTCCGGGTCGGCGCCGCGCCCGTGTTCGAGCGCTCCGAAGATGCCGAAGAGGCCTTCTACGCCGCCTTCAGCGCCGCCCGGCTCGACGACATGATGCGCGTGTGGGCTGATGACGGCGACGCGGTGTGCATCCATCCGGGCGGACCGCGCCTGACAGGGCTCGCCGAGATCCGCCACAGCTGGGGCCTGATATTCACCGACAGCCTGCCGCGCTCCTTCAGCCTGCGTGGACGCGTGATAATGGGCGACGAGCAGCAGCGCATCCACCTCCTAAAAGAAAACATTCGCGTGCCCGGCACCACCTTCGTCGCCCCGCCGGTGCTCGCCACCAACGTCTACCGCCGCTCGGCCGCTGGCTGGCGCATGGTGCTGCACCATGCCAGCGTGGCACCGCACAACCTGCGCCTCGAAGACGCCGCGTCAGCGGTCGCGGTCTCCTCCAAACCGCGCTTACATTGATCCCGGCGCTCACCGCGGCCTAAAGGATTACCCCGCCCCGGCCGCTGCTGGCCAGACCAGTCAGCGGCGGAAGACCCTGTGCCGACAGCTCGCAAACAAGTGCTACCGGAAAGCATTGGACGCTACGCGATCGAGCGCGTGCTCGGCAAAGGTGGCGAAGGCGTGGTGCTGCTTGCGCGCGACAACGATCTCGACCGACTGGTCGCCATCAAGCTGTTGAAACCCAGCGCCACCGACAACGAAGGCGTGCTGGCGGGTGAGGCGCGCATCGTCAGCCGCCTGCAGCATCCGAACATCGTCACCCTGCACGACATCGGCACCTATCACCGCATGAGCTACCTGGTGTTCGAGTACATCGACGGTGAGTCGCTGCGCGCCAGGATCGACCGCGGCGGCGCGCTGCCCGTCGGCGAGGCAGTGGTGATGATGAGCCAGATCCTGGCCGGAGTTGCCTACCTGCACGAAAACGACGTCGTGCACCGTGACCTGAGTCCGGGCAACATCCTGCTGACCCGCGACAACGTTCCCAAGGTCACCGATTTCGGCTTGTCGGTGCTGCGCCAGGCCCAGCCTCACGACGAAGTTACCGGCACGCTGCGCTACATGGCGCCCGAACCGTTTGCCCATCTGCCTGGCGGCTCGCACTCCGACGTCTACACGCTGGCCAGCATCTTCTTTGAAATGCTGACCGGCAGACGCCGTTTCGATCAGCCGTCGCCTGGCTCCATCATCGAAGCCATCCTCAGCGAGCCGGCCATCGACGGTGACGCCTTGGGCATGGTCGTCGACGCCAAGATTCTCGAGGTGCTGAAGGAAGCTTCGGCGCGCGACCCGGTAATGCGTTTCCGCCATGCGCGCGCCATGAAGAACGCGCTGGATCAATACCGCCTGCCGCGCACCGGCCACGACAATACGGAGCACGCCGAGCACGGCACGGTCGATTTCCTCATGCGTCGCATGAGCGTCAAGCGTGGTTTTTCGGCGCTCTCACAGCACATCAATGAACTGCTGGAGATCACCGCCGACGACTCCACCGCGCCGGCCAGCCGGCTGGTCAACATCATCGCCAAGGACATCACCCTCACCCAGCGGGTGCTGACCATGGCCAATTCGGCGTTCTACGGCAAAACCGAAATCACGGCGCTGGCCCGCGCCGTTTCGATGCTCGGCGTGGAACAGGTGCGCATGTGCGTGACCAGTGCCCTGCTCGAAAACGAATTCGAACTCGGCTCACCCGAATTGCGCGAAGCCCTGCTGCAATCATTTCACGGCGCGGTGCTCGCGCGTGGTCTGGCGGGCGAGTTCAAGGTCGCCAATCGCGCGGATGCCTTCACCTGCGGACTGTTCAATCAACTCGGGCGGACGCTCACCGTCCATTACTTCCCCGAGGAGTTCAGCGCCATCGTGCAGCGCGCGGAGCGTCTGCATAGTGACGAATTGACCGAATCGCGAGCGGTGCTGGGCGTCGCCTACCATGAACTCGGCGCGGGCATCGGTACGCGCTGGAAATTGTCGGACGCGATCATTGCCGGCATGCGTCCCCTGTCGCGAGGCAAGCTGGCGCCGGCCACGAGCGACAGCGAGCGCCTGCAGCTGTGCGCGGCCTTCGCCAACGCTATCAGCCGCCTGCTGGCTACCCAGGAAACGCCCGATGATTTCATCGCCGCGCTGACCGACTTGCTCGAGCGCGCGGCCCAGGTCGTCAGCATCAGCGTCGAGCAGCTCCACATCCACCTGGACGAAGCGGCGCAGCTCACGCGCCAATATGCCCGCCTGCTCAAGCTGGGCGCCGATGCCAGTGCGGGCTGCGCACGCCTGCTGGACAGTGTGCCGGTCGCCGGGGCTGCTTGAATGGCGACGCACGACCAGCGCCCGGTGAGGCCTGAAGACTATCGCGTCGTGAGACTCGGCGTCGGGGACGGTGCCGACACGCGGGCGTCGAATCAGGCAGCGCGCGGCGCCGTCATTCGTGTTCGTGTGGGGAATTCAATGTCGACCACTACCGTGAAAACCGGCGGCGTGGCGAAAGGCTGAGCAGCCGCTCTGCGGGGGTAAGAAAAAATGGTGGGCCGTGTAGGAATCGAACCTACAACCTACTAATTAAGAGTCAGCTGCTCTACCAATTGAGCTAACGGCCCGAGAAAAACGCTTAAATGGGGTGGACGATGGGGATCGAACCCACGACCACAGAAGCCACAATCCTGTGCTCTACCAACTGAGCTACGTCCACCATTGAAGCACTAAGCAGAAAAGACGCCGCACACACCTTTACCGGTGTCGACCTGCCCGTGCAGATCGCTTCGCCCTTTCGGCTTGCCACTCATATGTTATGGCGCGCCTGGCAGGATTCGAACCTGCTACCCTCGGCTTAGAAGGCCGATGCTCTATCCGAATGAGCTACAGGCGCATGGGAAGCCCTGAGCACAATCATCCAGTCCGACCTTGCACACCCGTGGGCGCATCCGCTGCCCCAGGTCGACATGGTCGGGGCAGAGGGATTTGAACCCCCGACCCCCTGCTCCCAAAGCAGGTGCGCTACCAGACTGCGCTATGCCCCGGCGTCGTAAAGCCATGCCTGCCCGACGGGAGCGGGGATGATACGCACGCCTCCCCACCGGGTCAATGCGCGGGGCGCCAATTCGTCGCCCGCAAAGGGCTGCGATGCACGCCACTGATCATTCCTGCGGCGCGCCGGCGCGTGCTTGCGTGCTCGCCATGCTCCCGGCACCATGGCGCCCTGCACGCTAGCGCGCGCGACGCCATTGCCCACGCGGCACGGCACACCCACAGCCACCCATGACCGCGCCCAGCGCCGGAGACCCGCATGCCAGTTGTCAAACTCACCACCAACATGGGCGACATCACGCTCGAACTCGATGCCGTCGCGGCACCGGAAACCACCCGCAACTTCCTCGCCTATGTCGAAAGCGGTCATTACGCAGGCACGATCTTCCACCGCGTCATCAACGGTTTCATGATCCAGGGCGGTGGCTTCGACCGTGACATGAAACAGAAGTCGACACTCGCGCCGATCAAGAACGAAGCCAATAACGGCCTGCGCAACGACAACGGCACCATCGCCATGGCGCGCACCTCCGATCCTCATTCGGCGTCTTCGCAGTTCTTCATCAACGTCAAGGACAATGACTTCCTCAACCACTCGAGCCCGACGCCGAGCGGCTGGGGCTATTGCGTGTTCGGGCGCGTGACCGACGGCATGGACACCGTCAATGCCATCAAGGGCGTCAAGACCGGCTCGCACGGCCCGCATGGCGACGTGCCGGCGGAAACGGTCGAGATCCTGAGCGCCGAGGTCGTCAGCGCCTGACATTCGGCATCGCGCCTGGCGATGACGACGCTGTTCGTTTCCGATCTGCATCTCGCCAGCGCGCGACCGGCGCAACTCGCGCTGTTTCTCGAGTTCATCGACCGTGTCGCACGGCAGCGCGCGCGGGCGCTGTACATCCTGGGCGACCTGTTCGAGGTGTGGCTCGGGGACGATGACGACACCGCGCCCAATCGAGAAGTCGTCGCCGCGCTGGCCAGCCTGGGCGCGGCTGGCGTCGAACTTCACGTCGGCCACGGTAACCGCGACTTTCTATACGGCCCACGTTTCATTGCCGCCACCGGCGCCAGGCTGCTCCGCGACTACGCCGTGATCGACCTGTACGGCACGCCCACCCTGCTCACTCACGGCGACCTGCTGTGCACGCGCGACGTCAAGTATCAACTCTTCCGTCGCGTGGTGCGTCACCCTCTGACGCGTCGCGCCTTCCTGTCGACGCCGCTGGCCTGGCGTCAACGCATCGCCCATCGCACGCGCAGCGGCACCGTGGCCTCCATGCGCCGCAAGGACGACGCCATCATGGACGTAGAAGAGTCGACGGTCGCGGCGGTGATGGCGCAGTACGGGCTGGAACTCCTGATCCACGGTCACACCCACCGGCCGGCATTTCACGAATACGCGGATGGGCGGCGCCGCATCGTGCTCGGCGACTGGTATGAACAGGACGCGGTTCTGGTCTGCGACGAGGACGGTCAGCGCGCGCTGCGCGTCAGCGACTATCTTGACCGGCGCTGAGCGACGGCGCGGCGGCGCCGCTCTTCAACTCACCGCGATCACGGCCAGCAGCACCATCCACACGTTGAGCGCACGGCGCACCAGCGCGCGCATCTGGTGCAGGCGCGCAAGATGCGCATCGTCGCCGCTGCCTTCGCGCACGCGACCATCGTCGGTCGCCGCCAGCGCCGATCGCGCCACCAGCGCGGCGCTCGCGCCCCAGCGGAACATGCCGGCCGCCGGCGCCGCTTCCAGCACCGGCACCAGCGTACCGGCGATGCCGAGACTCAAGGCCGTGATGCGCGCCGGCACGAAGGCCAGGGCTTCGTGCAAGAAGGCGAGGGGCGCTGCCATGCTGGAGTCGACCTGCGGCGCACGCTCGAGACTGGCCGCCAGCCGATAGGCCACCACGCCGGCGGGCCCGCCGACGAAAAACCAGAACAGCGGCGCAAACCACGCACGCTCCGCCGCCAGCGCCACGGCCGCGAGCTCCGCACGGCACGCATCGAACTCCGCGTCACCCGTGGCCGGCCCGAAATCGATGCCCGCGGTGGTGGTGGTGAAGGCCGGCGTCGTGGCGGCGCGCTCCTCGGCGTCCAACAGCAGCGACCGTCGATACTCTTCGAGTTCGCGATTGAGATCGGTCGGCCCGAGCATCCACACCAGCAGGCCAAGGCTGGCCAGAATGAATAGCAGGTGCGAAACGCCCATCAGCCAGTCGCCCACCAGCTGTACGGCCATGACCGGTAATCCAATCAGCAGCAGCGCACCCAGCCAGCCGCGGTACCAGCGCAGATCGGCGCATAGCGCGGCAAGTCGCGCCGCCCACGCGCCACTCCAATGCGGCGAGCGCAGGCTCACCACGCCGGCGAGCGTGAATTCGATGATGATGGCCGCGAGGGCCACGAGGAAGTTCATCGCGACAGTCCGCCGCGCAATCGCGCCCAATCGAAATATGGACCGGGATCGGTCTTGCGCGCCGGTGCGACGTCGCTGTGTCCGACCAGTCGCTCGCGATTGAGCGCGGGCAACAGCTCGTAGAGGGACTCGATCAAGGCCTCGAGGCGCGCATACTGCGCGTCCTCGAAAGGCCGTTCATCGCAGCCTTCGAGTTCCACGCCGACCGAGAAATCGTTACAGCGGCTGCGCCCCTCCCAACACGACACGCCGGCATGCCAGGCGCGCGCGAAGACATCGACGAACTGCGTCAGCGCGCCGTCGCGCGTGATGAAGAAATGCGCCGATACGCGCAGGCCTTCCAGGCCCGCGAAGTAGTCATGGGCGCGATCGTCGAGAGTGTTGGTGAAGAGCTGTTCGACATGCGGCCCACCGAATTCGCCGGGCGGCAGGCTGATGGCATGCACCACCACCAGATCGATCGCCATGCCAACCGGTCGCGCGTCGCAGTTCGGCGATGCCACCCAGCGCGCGTCGCGCAACCAACCGCGGTGCAGGCCGTCGCTCATCACCGCGCTGCTCACGTCGGCCGGGCGAGGACCAGCGAAAACGCCGGCGCGCGCGACTCGTAGTGCTGCTCGATGGCGAAGCCGGCATCGCGCACCATTGCCTCCAGCGACGCGCGGGTGAACTTGCGGCTGATCTCGGTGCGGATGGAGTCGCCTTCGACGAGTTCCAGCAGCGCGTCGTTGATGGCGAACTTCACGCGCTGCGCGCGCATCGCCACCAGGTGCATTTCGATCTGCGACTCGACCGGATTGAACAATGCGTAATGGGCGTAGCGTTCGACATCGAAGTCGGCGCCGAGCTCGCGATTGATGACCCGCAGCACGTTGCGGTTGAATTCGGCCGTCACGCCGGCGCAGTCGTTGTAGGCCGCATGCAGCATGTCAGGGCGCTTGACGCGATCGGCGCCGAGCAGCAGCCGATCGTCCGGCCCCATGAACGCGCGCAGTTCCGTAAGGAAGGCATGGCTTTCGGCAGCGGTGAAATTGCCGATGGTGCCGCCGAGGAAGGCCACCAGGTTGCGCTCGCTGCGGCGCGGCAGGTGATCGAGACCGGCGCCGTAGTCACCGCTCAGGGCGTGTACCTTCAACCACGGAAACTCGTGCATCAGCCGTGCGCCGGCAAGCAGCAGCACCTCGTCGCACACATCGAACGGAGCGTAACTGGCATGGCAGTCATGCTTCGCGCAGGCCTTCAGCAGGTGATGGGTCTTGCGCGACATGCCGCTGCCCAGTTCGATGATGGTGGCCGGCCGCGCACGCGCGATGATGTCGTCCGATACTTCCGCCAGCAGGGCACTCTCGGTGCGCGTCGGGTAGTATTCGGGCAGGTTGCAGATCTGATCGAACAGCTGCGAACCGCGCTCGTCGTAGAAATACTTGGCCGGCAATTGACGCGGCGTGGTGAACAGCCCGCGCGCGACGTCATCCCACAGACTGGGCACGGCGCGCGTAGCGGCCACGGCTTCGCATACGATGGGCAGTCGAATTGCGGTGTTCACGGTGGATCCTTGTAAGATACCCGCCAGTCGACGCGCCGGCGATGGCCATCCACTCTACGCGGCGGATGGGCCTTAAGGTTAGCACCCGACGTCACAATATTCACCGCCACCGGGCGCCGTGGCCGCGCCAGGTTGGCGCGCACCGATGGCCAGCAAACCCGTATTTGGATCAGCCCACATCATGTCCAGCGCCCTGCCCGCACTCGAGCTTCCCAACGATATCGACGACACCGTGCGTCTCGCCTTGCGCGAGGACGTGGGCAGCGGCGATGTCACCGCGACCTTGATTCCCGCATCGCGCATGTGCACTGCGCGCGTGGTGTGCCGCGAAGCGGCGGTGCTGGCGGGCGCGCCCTGGTTCGACAGCGTGTTCCGCCATATCGATGCGGCAGTGACCGTCGATTGGCTGTTCACCGAAGGCGCCACGCTCGCGCCGGATGACGTGGTGTGTCGTCTGCGCGGACCGGCGCGCGCCATTGTCACCGGCGAGCGCAGTGCGCTCAATTTCCTGCAGACACTGTCGGCCACCGCCACCGTCACGCGCCGCCATGTCACGGCGCTGGGCGCCAGCCGCACCCGCATTCTCGATACCCGCAAGACCCTGCCCGGCCTGCGCAACGCACAGAAATACGCGGTGCGCGCCGGCGGCGGCGTGAATCATCGCATGGGCCTGTTCGATGCCATCCTCATCAAGGAGAACCATATCGCCGCGGCGGGCTCGATCACGGCGGCGGTGCGCGCCTTGCGCGCCTCGCACCCGGCGCTGCGTATCGAGGTTGAAGTCGAGAACATGCAGGAACTCGACGAAGCCTTGGCCAGCGGCGTGGAAATGATCATGCTCGACAACTTCACGCTCGATGCCATGCGCGCCGCCACCGCGCACGTTGCCGGTCGCGCCCTCATCGAAATTTCCGGCGGCGTGGAACTGGATGCGCTGGCGGCGCTCGGCACGGTCGGCGCGGACTTCATCTCGGTCGGCGCCTTGACCAAGAACGTGCGCGCCATCGACTTCTCCATGCGCATCGAAGACGCCTGACGGACCGAGGTTCGACGCGACGCGGCATGCGTCGGCGTATGGCTGACACCAGGCCCGAGCGGCTTGCCGCGCACCGCCGCGCGCGCTACGTTGCCGCCAGCCATCGGTCCACGCGGAGCGCGCCATGAAAAAAATCCTGTTTCAGCTCGACACCGATCCGATACCCAACACTTTCGACACCGTGGTCGCCTACGACGGCGGCGCGGACCACGTGTCATGCCGCGGCAACATCAAGCCGAGCACGGTCGGCACCATGGTCGACGGCGCGGTCTTCACGCGTCCGCCGCGACACAAGAAGAACACCGCGTTGTTTGTCACCGGCAGCAACATGGGTGAAGGCGAGGCGGTGCTGGCGTCCATCCGCAACCATTTCTTCGGCGACTTCCGTGTCTCGGTGATGCTCGACTCCAACGGCAGCAACAGCACCGCCGCGGCAGCCGTCGCCTACATCGGCCAGCACATGAAGTTGGCCGGCAAACGCGCGGTGGTATTGGCCGGCACCGGTCCTGTCGGTCAGCGCGCGGCGGTGATGCTGGCCCAGGAAGGCGCCGATGTCGTGCTCACCTCGCGACGTGTCGACCGCGCCGCCACCGCCTGCGAGGCCATGCGTCGCCGCTTCGGCGTGGCTTTGCAACCGGCCGCCGCCGGCGAACCGGAATCCCTGCGCGAAGCGCTGCGCGGCGCCAACATCCTGCTCGCGACCGGCGCGGCCGGCGTGCAACTGCTGCCGGAGCACATGTGGAAAGACCTGCCCGAGCTCGAGATCCTGATCGACGCCAACGCCACGCCGCCGCTCGGCATCCAGGGTATCGACCTCATGGATCGCGCCACGCCCAAGCACGGCAAGCTGTGTTACGGCGCCATCGGCTTCGGCGGCTTCAAGCTGGAGGTGCATCGCGCCTGCATCGCGAAGCTGTTCGAAAGCAACGACCAGGTGCTCGACGCGCCGGAGATCTATGCCCTGGCCAAAGCCATGATGGCATCGCGCTGAGCTCGAGCGCGCGTCGAGCCCTCTCCCAGGCATGACCCATCGTTCCCTGCCATGGCTGATGGCACTGTTGGTTTTGAGCCTGCCGCCAGGCGCCGAGCCGCTCGCGCAGTTGCTACCCGGCGAGGCGGCGACAGCGGATTCCGGCGACGCGCAGGCGATCTTCGAGCTCGGCGTGCTGGCTTATCGTGACGGCGATGTCGGCACGGCGCAGCGCTATTGGCGGCGCGCCGCCGCCAGGGGTCACCTCGACGCGCATTACAATCTCGGCCTCACGCTGCTGTGGGCCAAGGCCGACGATGCCGCCATCGACGCCGAGTTCGCAGCGGCCGCGCGTGGTCGCCATGTGCTGGCCTGCTATGCGCTCGGCACGCGACTTGCCGCCCGCGATGAAGCGGCCGCGCGCGCCTGGCTGGAATGCGCGGCGAGCCAGGGCTACGCACCGGCGCAATACAATCTCGCCACGCTGTACGCACGCGCGCCGCGCGAGGCCGGCGCTCTCGACACCGCGCGCCGCTGGTATGCGGCAGCCGCCTCCCACTTCGCACCGGCGGCCGACGCCCTCGCCGCCCTGCCCCAGGCGCCCGCCGCAGCCACTCCCCCGGCAACCTCGTCGACCTTGAAGCTGCGCGGCAACGACTGGGTCATGGCCCAACCCGCCAACGCCTACACCGTGCAGATTGCGAGCGGCGGCAGCGCTGCCGTCCTCGAAGCCATGCTCGCGCGCGAAATCGCGAGCGGCGACGCCGCCTGTGTGCACGAACACCCGCGCGCGCGCCAGGCCTACAGCGCCATCGTCGGCAGTTTCGTCGACCGCGCCAGCGCCGAAAGCGCGCGCGCCGCGCTGCCCGCGTCGCTGCGCGCCAACAGTCCCTGGGTGCGTCGCATGGGCTCATTACAGCAGGCGCTGCGCGACGCCGATAAGCACACCACCGATCTCGACGATGCGCACGCCGAATCGAACTGAGTTACCATCGCCCGGTCCGCACCCGTCCACCCACAACGAGCTTCCGCCACTTCGATGAGCCAGTTCGAGGAACTTCTTATCGCGCCCAGCGAAGCCTTGCTGAAAACGCTGTACAAGTCGGCGACCGGCCAGCCGGAGCGTCCCGGCGGCGGCGTGGCGCGCACGCGCCAGGTGGCCAAGAGTCTCGGCCTCACCTACCCGCAATTGATCTGCGCGCTGGGCTTCAATGCGCGCATCCAGGACCTGTCGGACGTACTCGCCGTACTCGGCTTCGAGAGCTATGACGCACTCGCCCACGAGCGCAACCTCGCTTTCACCAGCGACATCTACCAGCAGCTCGGCATCAAGGACCTGCTTGCCATCTACCTGCATGTGCCACGCTCACGCCCCTTGCTGGAAGTGATACAGCACCTGCTGAACAAGCGCCTGCAGACCATCGAGGATCGCATCGAGGCGACCGTCAACTCGGTGATCATTGAACGCTACAAGAAGGAGATGCGCGCCATCTACAACGACGGCGTGGCCCAGATCGATTTCGCCGAGGAGCGCCTGGCACGTCCCTACAACGGCTTCCGCGCGCTGCTCGGGGAGGTGTCGATGATCGTCGAGAGCCGGCTGATCCCGGTCGGCGACATTTTCTTTCGCGACAACATCCTGCCGGAAGAAAAACGTCGGCTCATGATACGGGGACTGATCCCGCGCTCACTGGTCGAATCGCGCCTGGCCGATCACAACCTGAGCGCCCAGGAACGCACGGTGCTGGAGGATCAGCTCAAGCTGCTGGGCGCCTGAGCACCCCGTCGCGTTTTTCGAATGTCAGGTGCGAATTCTGACTCACAGGCACGGCGCCCCTTTCATGTGCGGAATTCGCACCTTCAAGTCGGTGACAACCCACCCAATCCCCTCAACGCTTGGCCAGATCCAGCCAGGTGCTCACCACCGTATCGGGATTGAGCGACATGCTCTCGATGCCCTGGTCGAGCAGCCACTCGGCGAGGTCTTCGTGGTCCGACGGGCCCTGGCCGCAGATGCCGATGTACTTGTCGGCCTTGCGGCAGGCGTCGATGGCGCGCTTCATGAGCGCCTTGACCGCGTCGTTGCGCTCGTCGAAACGATCCGCCACCAGGCCCGAGTCGCGATCGAGGCCCAGGGTCAACTGGGTCAGATCGTTCGAGCCGATGGAGAAACCGTCGAAGTGCACCAGGAACTCGTCGGCAAGCAGCGCGTTCGACGGCAGTTCACACATCATGATCACGCGCAGCCCATGCAGGCCGCGCTTCAAACCATTGGCCGCCAGCAGTTCCACCACCGACGCCGCTTCGCTGACCGTGCGCACGAAGGGCACCATCACTTCGACGTTGGTCAAGCCCATCTGCTCGCGCACGTAGCGCAGCGCTTCGCATTCCATTTCGAAGCAGGGCTTGAAGGAGTCGGCCACGTAACGCGACGCGCCACGGAAACCCAGCATGGGGTTTTCCTCGTGCGGTTCGTAGCGCTGACCGCCGATCAGGTTGGCATACTCGTTCGACTTGAAATCCGACAGGCGCACGATCACCGGCTGCGGCGCGAACGCGGCGCCGATGGTGGCGATGCCTTCGATCAGGCGCGAGATGAAATATTCGCGCGGGCTCGGATAGGCCGCGATCAGCGGCGCGATGGTGTTCTTGAGATCGGCCGGCAGGGTGTCGAATTCGAGCAGCGCGCGCGGATGGATGCCGATCATGCGGTTGATGATGAACTCGAGCCGCGCCAGGCCTACGCCGCGATGCGGCAGGCTGGCAAAGGCGAACGCACGGTCGGGATTGCCGACGTTCATCATGATCTTGACCTTGAGATCGGGCATCGCGTTGAGCGAGATCTCTTCGCGCGTGAATTCCAGCGCGCCGCGATAGACGAAGCCGGTGTCGCCGCCGGCGCAGGACACCGTCACCATTTCACCGTCGCTGACGGTCTCGGTGGCGTCGCCGCAGCCGACGATGGCCGGCACACCGAGTTCGCGCGCAACGATGGCGGCGTGGCAGGTGCGCCCGCCGCGGTTGGTGACGATGGCGGCAGCGCGCTTCATGACCGGTTCCCAGTCCGGATCGGTCATGTCGGTGATGAGCACGTCGCCGGGCTGCAAGCTGTCCATCTGTTCGACGCTGGCGATGACACGCGCGCGACCGGCGCCGATCTTCTGGCCGATGGAGCGGCCTTCGGCCAGCACCTCGCCCTCTTGTTTCAGATCGAAGCGTTCGATGACCTGGCCGTTGCGACTCTGCACGGTCTCGGGACGCGCCTGCACGATGTAGAGCTGGCCGTCGTTGCCGTCGCGCGCCCATTCGATGTCCATCGGCCGCCCGTAATGGGCCTCGATGGACATCGCGATCCGCGCCAACTGTTCGACTTCGTCGTCGCTGATGGAAAAGCGCTTGCGCCGCGCTTCGGCCACTTCCTCGGTCAACACGCTGTGGCCCTTGTGGCTGCCGGGCGGCGCGTACACCATCTGCAGCTGCTTGCTGCCGAGATTGCGCCGCAGGATGCCGCGCTTGCCGGCCGCCAGCGACGGCTTGTAGACATAGAATTCGTCGGGGTTGACCGCGCCCTGCACCACCATTTCACCGAGACCATAGCTCGAGGTGATGAACACCACGTCGCGAAAGCCCGACTCGGTGTCGAGCGTGAACATCACGCCGCTGGCGCCGATGTCACTGCGCACCATGCGCTGGATGCCGGCCGACAAGGCCACCGCGTGATGATCGTAGCCCTGGTGCACGCGGTAGGAGATGGCGCGGTCGTTGAAGAGCGATGCGAACACTTCGCGGATCTTGTGCGTGACGGCGTCGAGACCGACGACGTTGAGGAAGGTTTCCTGCTGGCCGGCAAAGGACGCCTCCGGCAGATCCTCGGCGGTCGCCGACGAGCGCACCGCCACCGAGAACTGGCCGCCGGCGCCGGCGGTCATGTCGGCATAGGCCGCCTCGATGGCGCTCTGCAGCTTGGCCGGCAGCGGCGTGTCGACTATCCAGCCACGAATTTCGCGGCCGGCCTTGGTCAGCG